>JBLMWR010000585.1:0-2527 GCA_050257335.1 Deltaproteobacteria bacterium
GAGCTGAGTCAGAAGGGACCGGCACGGGCCGGACGGTTTAGCTGGGATCAAACGGCCCGCGAAACTCTTGAGGTATACCGGGCAGCGAAATCATTTGATTAATGCTCCCCTTTCCGGTAAAATCACGGCGAGGTGCAAGATGAATATCCTGGAAACCAGACCGATTTCTACTATCCGTCGCAACCATGGGATTGAACACGCCACGGTGCATGTGTTGACACAATGGGACCCGAACATTCGCCTGGTCGGAAGGGCTGACACCACCGGGTTCAATATTTACGGCAGTGTGCCGCCGGATATGCTCGAGAAGGCGTGCAAAGAAGCGCTCGAACGCATGAAGAACGGGGAGAGCCAACTCGCGGTCCACCGGGGCTGCGGTACACAAATTGTCGTAGCCGGATTGCTGACCGGCATGGCCGCGGCACTGGCCATCGGCCGGCGGCCCCGCCTGAGCAAGCTCCCGGACGCCATTCTGGCGACGACGCTGGCGGCCTTTGTTTCCCAGCCGGTCGGGTTGCAGGTCCAGGAAAAGATTACCACGTCAGCAGATGTGCAGGCCGCCAGTTTTGCAGGCATCCGCAGTAGCCGTCTCGGATCGTATGAATTCCAGCACGTCGACATCAACTGGGAATCCTAGCACCGGGCTCTGAGCCGGCCCCTCTGCACTTTTCAATCTGCCGGCCGCAGGTCGGTCGTCACGATGTTTTACATCCTCCACGGCGAAGACGAGTTCTCCCGCTCCGAAGAAATCGCAAGGATGCGGGCGAAAATGGGCGATCCGCAGTTCGCCGACCTGAACACGACCGTGCTCGAAGGGCGTTCCCTGACACTGGCCGAGCTGCGCCACCACGCCGACGCCGTTCCATTCCTCACGGAAAAGCGGCTCGTTCTCGTCGAGGGACTACTCGCGCGTCTCAATCCGCGGCAGAGAAAGAAGGAAGCTGAAGACGACGCCGCACCCGAAGTGGAACCGGATCCGGAACTGGCCGCAGGCCTCGCCGGGTACCTGCCCAACCTCCCGGAAACCACGCGGCTTGTATTTATAGAGCCCAAGACACTTGCGAAGAACAACCCGATCTTGAAACTGGCGGAGAAGGACAAGCAGGGGGCGCGCGTCAGGCATTTCTTGCCGCCGGACAAAAGGGAATTAGCCCACTGGATCACGGAGCGGGCCGAGTCGAAGGACATTCGCATCGACTTTTCGGCCGCCAACGACCTGGCCATCTATATCGGGCAGGATCTCCGCGCACTGGACAACGAACTCGAGAAACTCCTCGCCTACCGTCAGGGAGAGACGATTCGTCGCGAAGACGTGCACGCCATAGTTGCTGCCGTCGAGGAACAAAGCGTTTTTGACCTGGTGGATGCGTTGGGAAAACGGGAAACCAAGCAGGCACTCGTACTGCTCCACGACCAGTTCGACCACGGGAAAGCACCGCTTGAGCTGTTCCCGATGATCGTTCGCCAGTATCGCATCCTCCTCCAGGTCCGCGACCTCGCGTCGCGGGGCCTCAAAGAATCGGAAATCCGCACCAAGCTCGGGCTGCATCCATTCGTCGTCCCCAAGATGCTCGAGCAAGCGCGAAACTATTCAATTGATCAGCTGGAAGCGATCTATGAAAAGCTGGTCGATGTGGATCTGGCGCTCAAGACAAGTCGCGGAGACCCCGCCGTAAACCTTGATGTCCTCTGCGTTGAACTAACGAGGATGCGCTAGCGCCTGTTGGCAATTGGTGTCTTTATGCATCCCAGGAATCGTCGTCGCCGATGATCCTGAAATCCCGCGAAGCCGGCGGCTCTTGCAGGTTGTAGCCGCGCGGGTACGCGCCCGGCGGCAGCAGCGTTCCGAACGGCAGCCCGCTTCCCTGCTGCGATGGAGCAACAAAAATTACCGGCGGGTAAGGTTGCCGGTACGCCGCCGGTACATACGCGGGGCGCTCCTCCACTTCCTCAGGCCGCTCTCGAATAGGAATATCCGAGCGCTGGCGCGTCAGTGCAATGCCCAACCCCAGCATCACGGGAATGCTGACTCCGATCCCGCAGAGCACGCCAAGGAGCACATTTAGGGCATCGGTCGAGAGCCGCAGGCTTACAGTGTAGACAGTGCCTACACAGCCGAGCAGCGCCAGAATTTCGAGCACGCGTTTCCCTGACACCGATTCGCCTCCCCTGACGATTCAGGCATTTATCGGGCTCGCCGCCCGCTCTACTCGTTCCGGCAACCGCTTCGGAATCCTGTTCGATGGCACCTGCCCCTGTACTCGCCGGCGAAATTCGGCTGCGTCGGACAGTGGCAAGTGGGCGATCTGCACGCGAAGCGTCTCGCCCCCGGCAACGAGGATAAAGTCGCCTTTGCCCGCCAGCTTTTCCGCCCCGCTTGCCGGCTGCCCTGTGGCCACGAGCGCCTCCGTGCCGCTGGTCACCTTTCCCACGAGGCGCGCGGGAAAATTCGCCTTGACCAAACTGCCCACCGCGCTCGCCGTTGGTTTCTGCGTGCACGCGACCACGGCAATACCCGCGCTGCGGC
>JBLMWR010000586.1:0-6630 GCA_050257335.1 Deltaproteobacteria bacterium
CATCACGCGAACTACGGAGCAGTGTAGCCAAAATTGGCGCCCGTTAAATAGTCTTTGTGGGAACTTGTGCAATTCTCGGTCGGCCGAAAACACTCGATCTTGACCGTTTCCATCGCGGGCAGGTCCTTGTGCGAACCCCCGGCCTTGAGGAGCCTGGCGGGGAGTTGCTCGGGAACGTCCAGCGCCTTCCGCGGCTTTTCCAGTTGCTCTTCGATGATGGCCGTGCGGAAATCGCGCTTCCCGAAGTCAAGTTTTTCGATGCGCGCAGGGCCGATCGTTCCGGGTTCCGGGAATTTCGAAGAGTCGAGCTTTGCTCCCTGGAAGTATTTGCTCGACTGCGCGGCCCAGCCGACCGTCGTGGACGACTCCCAGCCCACCTTGCCGTCCGGCCCGATGAGCGGCCAGAGGAACGCGACGTTGGGGATCGCCAGTGAGCCCCCCGGACGCGGTCGTGAGCTTCTGCGAAGCAAGGACTGGAAAGCGTGGCCGCACCTCAATCGCGAAATGCGTCGGAATTCGCACTTGGTATCCGCGAGAAGATGAAGGCGAAAGAGTCGCCCGAGCCGCGCGAGGGGCCGGCGAACTTCTGGCGAAAGTATTTCCACTTTTTGTTCCTAAGGGTAGAATCCTGGTATGACTGTCTATCTGGAATGCGCAGAGGAAGACCGGCACCCACCCGATCCGCCAGCGAATGAGTGAGAACCCGACAAACGGCTGGCAGTTGTTCGCCGAGCTGGAAGAAGCTGTCGACCGCGGTGATGCCGGCGCAGTGTCGGCATTGTTGCAGGCGGGAGCGGATCCGGATGCGGTTGAGGACCTCGACGATCCGACGCTGCTGATGCGCGCGGCCGAACAGGGGCAGGTCGAAGTTGTCGAGGTCCTCGTCGCGGGGGGCGCCAACGTGAATGTCGAGGCCGAAGATCCCGACCTCGACCGCCGCTACGGTCAGCAGATCGCCGAAGCCGTGCCCGGCGTCAGCGCGCTGCTCTATGCCGGCATGAAAGGTCACGTCGCGATTTACGACTTCCTGCACGAACGGACCGAACCCGGGCTGCGCCGTCGCGTCGAGCAGATCCTTAGAGCGGTCAAGCGACTGAAAGCTCCCCGAGAGAATAATCGCGGCGCGAAAGCGCTATGCGAATCGGCCCTGGGCGGCGATCTGCCGGAGATTCGCAAGAGGCTGGCCGCCGGCACGCACGTCGATGCCCATGACCGCACCGGCTCCACGGCGCTGTCGCTGTCGGTCGCGCTCGGTAACCGCGAAATCGTCGCTTTCCTGCTCGAAGCCGGTGCAGATGTGGGCTTGGCCACGAACGAAGGCTTGTCGCCCATTCACTGCGCCAAGGATCCGGCGATCATCGAGGAACTCCTGAAATACGGCGCCGACCCGAATGCGGTGGAGAATTATGGGCGTCGCCCGCTCCATTTCGCGTGCGGCCGGGTACACGACGAGCGGCAAGTTCGCGCCCTGTTGAGCGCGGGGGCCGACGTCAACGTCGCCGACGATTCGCGTGAGTCGCCGCTGCATCTTGCCGCCGAATTCGCGACGGCACAAATTGTGGAATTGCTCTTGAACGCTGGCGCCGACCTTAATGCGCGCACCGATCGGGGGGTGACGGCATTTGACCTCGCGTCGGGCCGCCGTGATCGGGAAGCGGCGCCAATCGTCAAAATCCTCCGCCAGGCCGGCGCGGATGTCTCGCGCCAAATGGAGACTGGAAGCCCGCCAAATTAGGTCGTTCCGCTCGGTCCCCGATCCCAGGAGCTTCGATATGCCCCTTTCCTCGCGGCTACCAGTGCTCGTCCTGCTCGCGATGACGCTCTTTGTCGCCGCTCCGCTTCGGGCGGCGGACCTCGCGGCAATCGAAAGAACCCTCGAGAGGCAGCCGGCCTATCGCACGGAGCCGCGCTACTGCCTGCTGCTCTTCGGAGCCGAGGCGCAGATCAAGGTCTGGATCGTCGAAGACGGAAGAATGCTCTACGTCGACCGCAATGCGAATGGCGACCTGACCGACGACGGCCCGCCGCTCCAGCCGAGCGAAGTCCGTGAGCTCGGCTCCCTCTCCGGCGGCCCGCCGCGCTGGGACTACGACTACGTCCTGGACGAGATCAAACCAGCCACCGGGCCCGCGCAGACCAAGTTCCGCCTCGCGCGCTGGAACTACGGCGAGAAGGTCGACAGCTACGGCCTGTCGGTGACCTTCCACGACGAACAGCGCCCGCTCGGAAAGACCGGCTCCGATCCCTCGGCCCGGAAACCGTCCGTCAGGCCCCCAGCTGGTTCAGCGGCAGCCGACGCCCAGGCTTCGGACGGCGGAATCCCGATGTACGCCGGCTGGTTCGGCACTCTGTGGGCAGACTCACCGGAGAAGGCCTCCATCATCCATTTCGGCGGCCCGATCGAGCCGCGGTTGCTCCGCGAGAAGGAGTTCGTCGTCGACTCTGGAGTCCGCCGGCTGAGCGTGTGCCTCGTCACCCCGGGCCTTGGGGACGCCGGCCCGGCACGCCTGAGCGAATATGCGGTCCCTATTTCCACTCCGATCCATGTCCGCATCGAGTGGCCCGTCGCCATCGGCTCAGCGCCGTTCGTCACGACCCACAAGCTGGGCAAACACTGCTGCTACTGGGAATACTACGACCCGACGTTCCGCGTCCCGCAGGGCAAGGGCATCGTCGAAGGGACCGCCACCGTGACGATCGACCTGCCGGACGGAAAATTCCCGCTGCCATTGCGCACGAACAAGATTGAAGTGCGCGTGCGGATGACGGAGCCGCCCGTTCCTTCCGGGAAATGATCGGGGTCGCACCCAGGCCGGTCCCCGTGGCACTCGACTGGTCCACCGGCGCGAGGATCGCTCCCCATCGGTAAAGCACGAATTGGCGGAAATCCTGCGCGAAGCCGCGCCTCTGCGTCAATGTCCGACATGGCCCGATCCTCGAGGAGAGTGGATGGCCTTTCATAACCGTTTTTCGGCCTTCTGGTCGCCGCTCGTCTTTCTGGTCGGCCTCGCTGATGGGGCGAATGGGAAAGAGCCGAACGCGGTCGATCGCATTCTCGAGGGGCATACCGGTTCGGTCCTGGCCGTCGGTTTCTCGCCGGACGGCACGGTGCTGGTGACCGGCAGCCGCGACCACACCATCAAATTGTGGGGCGCCCGGACAGGCCACCTGGATCGGACGTTGTCCGAACACGCGGGAGACGTCTATGCCGTTGTCTTTTCCCCGAAGGGGGACTGGTTGGCCAGCAGCAGCAAGGATACTTCCATCAAGTTCTGGGATGCCCAGACTGGGAAGCTGCTGCGCACCCTGACCGGCCACACGGGGCGGATCGAACCGCTGGCGTTTTCGCCAGATGGCAACATCCTCGCAACCGGCGGAGGTGGCGGCGATACTTCCGTCAGACTTTGGGATTTGAAGAAGGAGTTCGGCAAGTAACGAATCTCTGGACTGTTGCCATGCAAAGCAGACTCCGAAACGTAGTGGTGAAGGGATGCCGGAACAACACGATGAGACTCCTTTGTCTGGCGCTACTGGGGCAGGGTGCAGCCGGGTGGGAGGGTTCATGCGTTTCGTCGTGAAAAAATCCTTTGACGCCGAGAACGTCGATTTTCACCTGAGTTTTTCCGTTCCCTGTCCTGACGGCGAACGACATCTCAAGGAGTTCTTCAGCCGCGTGGTCGCCGATCGCCACGCGCAGAGTGTCTGCGCTTGTCCTCAAGGGGATCCCCCCGTTGTCGAGGTGGCTTCTGGCGGGGAAACCGCGGAGGTGCGTTCAGGTTGGTTTTGCAGACAGTGCCTGGCTTATCTCAAGCAGAGGATTCGCAACGACCTTCCCGAAGTCACCCGGGTCGTGGTCGGAAGTCGGCTCGCCTCCTATCCGGCCCCGGACAGGCGATTTGTGGACGTTGGACCTGCGAACGTGGAATTTGAAACGGGCACTACCGTGCCGGTGCAACCCTTCCGCATTGGCCGTTCGCCCGTGACGATCGGGGACTTCGGGAACTTCACCACCCAGACCGGCTACCAGACGAGCGCCGAGACGACAGGCGCCGGATCGTTCCGCTTCGACGAGACGATTGAGCCCATTCGCATCGGGGATCGCAAAAACATCCCCGTCCACAACGTGAGTTTTGAGGATGCCATGGCGTATTGCCGCTGGGCAGGAATGCGCCTGCCCACGGAGGCAGAGTGGCTTGCGGCCGCGATCATCGATAACCGCGTTTTGGAACCGGATGCGGCAAACCGATTCTTGTTCGGCGTCACCGGACGCTTTGAAATCGAGCGATTCCCCAGCGCCCTGGATCATCTGGGGAATGAATGGGTCGTGGGCGAGGCCCCGTCCGGCATGGCGGTCGTTCGAACAGGGCCCTGCTACGTCCGCAAGTCGGGCTGGGAGATTGTCCACCACCATCGCCACATCTGGCCCGCTGACATGTTTGATCTGACGACCGGGTTTCGCGTGGTGGTCCCGTAAGCACCGGCCAGGACCGGTACTGAGAATGCCTGACATTCGCGTTGCTTCCCGCTATCATTTAAGGTCAAAATGCTCAAGGCATACTACGGCGAATGGAACAAAAAGAAATCGCACAAGTTGACGCCTCACTCGCGGGACAAGTTGTACCGGCTGATTGACCGACTTGCGGCCGCCCGGCCAATCAGCAGCTACAGCCGCGGGGCTAGCGGCGACCACGCCTGGATCATTGCGAGCGACCACGGCTTCGACCTGAGCGTCTACTTTGGAGAGGGCTGCCGCGAGGATGGCGTCGTTCGGTTCCTGCTCTACGGCCCCTACGCACCCGGGGACGGAGGTCATATCTACGACGGCCGCGGCCTCCAGGGTGAAATGACCACGGAGTGCCTGAAGGGCCTGCTGGCATTGTGGGACAAGGGACGCTCACCGGTCGATTACGTGCGCCGGTCAGCCGTGGAAGCGGGCGTCGTGACGGACTAGCCACGTGAGCTGAAGAATCCCTCGGGAAACGCAGAACAATGGCGGCTTTCCTTGTACGGTTGCTCAGGCGGTTGCGAATTGTTCCTTCGCGTGGCGGAATCGCCTTAAATAATGATGCCGCCCGGGCATTCCAGCAGGGTGACGATGACCAGGCGATCGACCTCTTCAGTCAGGCGATCGCTGAGACGCCGCAATTCGCAGAAGCCTATATCAATCGGGCTCGCGTCTGGCACAAGAAGGGCGAATATCCGCGTGCTCTGGAAGATTCCGAAACGGCGGTCCGCCTCGCCCCCCGCAATGCACTCGCATACTCCAGTCGAGGCGCTGTCCTGTTCGATAGCGGCCAGGCCGACCGAGCCCTTGCCGACTTCGACCACGCCATTGAATTGGATTCCTTCCTCACGGATGCCTACGTCAATCGCGGATTCTTGCATTTGAACCAGGGAGACCTGAAACGGGCCGCGGCGGATTTTGATGCGGCGATCCGGCAGGAACCGGGGAGAGCGTCGTCCTTTCGAGGGCGGGCTCTCGTGCGTACGCTGCTGGGCGACCGGGCCGGCAGCCTCGTCGACCTGGAACAGGCACTCATGCTCGATCCGCACTGCGTACCGGCACTGGTGGATCGCGCGAAATTGCGCATGCATGAAGGAAACCTCGACGCTACTCTGCGGGACCTGGATGAGGCCCTGCGCCTCGCCCCGCAGAACGCCGACGCGCGCCTCGTCCGGGCCCGCGTGCGTCGCCGCCAGGGCGACCTGAACGGCGCCCGCCATGATCTTGACGAAGCCGTGCGGCTCGATCCCCGGAATCACCTGAATTATTTTGAGCGCGGCATGATGGCGTTCGGAGCCGGCGATGAAATCGCCGCCTTGAAGGACTTCAACGAAGCCATCCGTCTGCGGCCGAACGCGGCCCAGGGGTTCTTCGGACGCGGGCAGGTCCAGCAACGGCAGGGAGCTTTCGCCAAGGCGCTGAGCGATTACGACACGGCCCTGGACCTGGACCCACGATTGGCCATCGGGTACAGCAGTCGCGGCCTGCTCCTTCAGCAATTGGGCGAGATGGAACGTGCCGCTGCCGATCTCGACAGGGCAGTGGAACTGCAACCCGAGAATGCCGTTGCCTTGAACAATCGCGGTTTTTTGCTCGAGGCGCTGGGCGATTACGCCCATGCCGTCGTCGATTACGAACAGGCGATCCGTTTCGCGCCCGATCACCCGAACGCGCACAAGAACCTGGCGTGGCTGCTGGCGACGTGCGTTGATGGTCGATTCCGCGACGGCGTCAGAGCGCTGGAACACATCCAGCAAGCTCTGGAACTGTGCCAATGGGGAAACCCTGCGTGGCTGGAGATCCTGGCCGCCGCACATGCGGAGGCCGGTCATTTTGCGGCCGCCGTCGAGTGGCAAAACAAAGCCATCGAGCAGAATCCAGGGCCGTCGCACGACGAATTGCAAACCCGCCTGGAACTCTACCGAGCGGGTCAGGCGTTTCATGGCGGGCCGTCAGCGTGCAGCGGCATGACGGTCGCGCAAAATCCGTCCGCCTGGCGATGACGGCCGACGTCGGCGCGCGAATCGCCGCGTCTGCATTCCTTCAACGTCGACGCCAGATGCTTCGGAGACCTGCTGATGGAGTCGTTCGAAGTGCCGTCGATGAAATCACGTGAAGCGACAGCC
>JBLMWR010000587.1:0-2821 GCA_050257335.1 Deltaproteobacteria bacterium
CGCCGCTCGATTCCCAACGCCGGTCATCCGGGGCGGCCGGCTGCGACTCTGCTGCTGCTGGTGCCGATCGGCGCCCGACAGCTCAGACCCCGCCACCCTTTGCCGACCCCCCTCTTTT
The DNA here is from genome assembly GCA_050257335.1 of Deltaproteobacteria bacterium. Lineage (GTDB taxonomy): Bacteria > Planctomycetota > Planctomycetia > Planctomycetales > Planctomycetaceae > JACQFH01. Next base: position 119 of record JBLMWR010000587.1, read on the forward strand.
CGCATCGCATTTCGGGGCTCGTTCATTTACACTTGAACTGTGCGGGCGTGATCTTAAGATGCATCAAGTGTCTACGGGCCTGCCAGCAATCGGAGAGGAATTGTGCTTCAATTCGATTTTGACGAGAGTCTTGGTTACTGGATCTGCAGCACCTCGCACGCTTTTCGCCGGGCGCTGAACGCCGAACTGGCGAAGGAAGGGATCACCTACCGGCAATGGGAAGTGCTGGCGCGGATCGCCCTGCGGGGGGAGCTGTCGCAGACGGAGCTGGCCGACTGCCTGGGGATCGAGGCCCCCACGCTCGTCGGAATTCTCGACCGGATGGAGCGGGACGGCTGGCTCGACCGGTACAATTGTCCGAACGACCGCCGCAAAAAGCGGATTCGCGCGACAGAAAAAGCCGGCGCGGTCTGGGCCCGCATGGTCGACTGCGCCCACCGCGTCCGGGCGCAGGCCCGCGAAGGACTGTCGCAGGAGGATCTTGACCACCTGCGCACAACTTGTGCACGGATCCGGGCGAATCTCGAAGAACCCGCCCCGGTCTCTGTCTCGCCGTGCGCGGCAGACATTGGCCAATAGCACGGCTGTCCGAAACGAGCAACCATGCCCTCGATCGAACCGATCGTCCGCGTCCTGGGAATTCACAAATACTTCACCCGCGGTGCCGAGCGCGTCGACGTCCTTCAGGACTTGAGCCTGGATGTCGCCAATGGAGAGTTTCTGGCGCTGATGGGGCCCAGCGGCTCGGGGAAGACCACGCTCCTCAACCTGATCGCCGGGCTCGACACCCCCAGCACGGGCGAGATCTGGGTCGGCGACCAGTTGATCTCGTCGATGTCCGAAGCGCAGCTCGCGCGCTGGCGAACGCGCAACGTGGGCTTCATCTTTCAGTTCTATCATCTGCTTCCGGTGCTCACTGCCTACGAAAACGTCGAGTTGCCTCTGCTCCTGCTTCCCCTGTCGACCGCCAAGAGACGCGAGCAGGTGACGACGGCGCTGGAGCTGGTCGGCCTCACCGATCGCATGAGCCATCGTCCGGGGCAGCTCTCGGGGGGACAGCAGCAGCGCGTGGGGATCGCCCGGGCCATCGTCACCGACCCCACCCTGATCGTGGCCGACGAGCCCACCGGCGATCTCGACGCCCGCTCGGCCGACGAGATTCTCAATATCCTCGGAGAGCTGCAGCGGAGCCTGCAGAAAACGATCATCATGGTGACGCACGACCCGCGGGCCGCCGAACGGGCCCGCCGGATCCTGCACCTCGAAAAAGGCCGGCTCGTCGAACAGGCCGCGCGCCAGCTCGAACGGGCGTGAACCACCGGGGTCGAAAACGTGGAGAGAATCAAAGGGTTGAACGGAATCGAGCAGGCGACGAGTCGAATGGGTAGAAGCGGGCGAAGAGACACGACAGACTTCTCCCCCCCTTAGCAAGGGGGGGCAGAGGGGGTCGGATGAAGAGCTCGCTCGAATGACGGCCAAATAGATACAGATCGTCTTGTCGTGAACCACGAAACACACGAAAGACACGAAAAATCAAGCCCAAAAGGAACGCTGATCATCACTAATCAGCGCTAATCGACGCTTGAACTGCGATGACAACTCAAGAGGTGTGAACGAGTGAGGATTAGTGTTCCAAGAGACCCCACTACGATTTCAGTTCCGTGATGTCGCGGTCAGAGGTGAGAATTACAATTCGTGCTTGTCTTTCGTGCTTTTCGCGTCTTTCGTGGTTCCTCATCATTTTGCGCCGTGCGACGTTTTTAGACCGGAGTTCCCCCCATGGGCTCGCTCCTCAACTCGCTCGTGAAATTCGCGGTGATCATCTTCAAAAACGTCCGCCGCAACCTGCTGCGGACGGTTTTGACGAGCATGGGGACGATGGTGCTGGTCCTGGTGATCACGCTGATCTGGTCGGTCCTGCACTTTCTCGACAACGCCATGGCCGACAAGGCCACGAATTTCAAGGTGATCGTCACCGAGCGCTGGCAGATCCCCAGCCGCATGCCCTTCGCCTACGCCGCCACGCTCCGCGACGCCGCCGCCCGGGAGCCCGGCGATCTGCACCCGAAGGACTGGTGCACCTGGCAGTTCTACGGCGGGACCCTCGACCCCAAGAACCGCACCCGCGAGAACTCGCTCTTTTTCATCTGCATGCAGCCCGAGAAAATCCCCACGATGGTGGACGAGCTCGAGGATATGAAAGGGGCGCGGATGGCGGAGCTCAAGCGGCTCGTCGCCCGCATGGAGTCGCAGCGCGACGCCGTGCTCGTCGGGACCGGGGTCCTTAAACGGCTGGGGAAGAAAGTCGGCGAGCGGATGAAAATCACCAGCTTCAACTACAAGGGCATCGACCTCGAAGTGGACATCATCGGCTCCCCCCCGGAAGGGACCCGCCACGACATGAGCTGCTTCATGAACTGCGATTACCTGAACGCCTCCTTCGACGATTACAAATCGAAGAACAAGGGGAAGCCGCACCCGCTCGCCGACCGGACGCTGGGTCTGGTCTGGCTGAAGGTCGATACGAAGGCCGACTTCGAGCGGATGGCCGCCCAGATCATGAACTCCCCCTATTACGCCAACCCGGCGGTCAAGTGCGAAACGGCGTCGTCGGCCGTCTCGACCTTCCTCGAATCGCTCAAGGACATTTTCTGGGCGATGCGCTGGCTGCTGGCCCCGGCGGTTCTCGTCACGCTGTCGCTG
>JBLMWR010000588.1:0-12146 GCA_050257335.1 Deltaproteobacteria bacterium
GACGGCGACGGCCGGGCCGACGTTCGCGAGGTCGTCGCCGACGGGTGGGGGTACACGGAAGACTACCACGACTGGACGACCGGGATCGTGCGCGATTCAAAAGGGAACCTGTACGTGGGTACCGGGAGCGATTACGCCAAACCCGGACGCGACCGCGAAAAGGCCAGGTGGCGCGGCAAGGTGCTGCGGATCGACTCGAAGGGAAGCGTGACGCCGGTGGCGCACGCCTTCCGCTATCCGACCGGCCTGGCGATCACCCCCGACGATCAGATCTTCGTCTCGGACAATCAGGGAGTGCAGAACACGTTCAACGAGATCAATCATCTCGTCGAAGGGGCGAGTTACGGCGTGCCCAGTCTGTACGAAGAAAATCCGCAGGCTCCCGCCACGCCGCCGGCGATTCAAGTGCCGCATCCCTGGACGCGCAGCGTCAACGGAATTTTCTTTTTGCCTTCGGATGCATCACCCGCTCCGCTGGCAGGTCACGGGATCGGCTGCGAATACGACAGCCGGTTTCTGGTGCGGTTCACGCTGCAGCGCGTGGGCGAAACATACCAGGGGGCCGTGTATCCCTTCAGCATGCCGACGCCGGCGACGTCGCGCGGGGGATTCATCGGCACGCTGTGCGGCGCGGTCTCGCCGCGGGGAGACATTTACATCGGCAGCATCCATGACAGCGGCTGGCTGGGTGGGACGAACGTGGGGGACGTCGTGCGGCTGCGGCCAAACGGCAAGTTGCCCGTGGGGATTCGCGAAATCCGCGCCGCCGCCGGCCGATTCGAGATTTCCTTCACCGGCCCGATCGACAAGACCGCCGCCGCGAAAACCGACAACTTCGACATCTCGGGCTATACCCGCAAATGGCAGGGCACTTATGCCACCCCCGATTCAGGCCGGCACAAACTCGAAATCCAGTCGGTCGCCGTCGCGCCCGACGGGCTGTCGGTCGCCGTGCACGTCTTGCATCCTCAGGAGGGGCACGTCTACGAAATCAACTGCGGCAAAATCGGCCCGGAGGGGCAGGCGACGCTGTGGCCTTCTGTCGGCCACTACACGCTCAATCAGATGCCTCCTGACGGGCGCTGAGATGCATCACACGACACCGCAAGCCCACAGCCCGCGTTCCGTGGGCCCCGTCGCACGTGATCGATCGATCGGCGCGCGATTACCGATCGAGCGCCTGATGCAGATCGGCGATCAGGTCGTCCGGGTGTTCGATGCCGACCGAGACCCGCAGCGTCTTGTCGGTGATCCCCGCGGCCCGTCGGGCTTCGAGGGTCATCGAGGCGTGGCTCATCGTTTCCGGATGCTCCATCAACGATTCGACGCCCCCCAGCGACTCGGCCATGGCGAACAGCTTCGCGCCCGTCATCACCCGCTCGGCTTTGGCGCCGCCCCCTTTGACGTCAAAGCTCAGCATGCCGCCGAAGCCCGTCATCTGCCGCTTCGCCAGCGCGTGATGCGGATGGTCCGGCAGCCCCGGGTAATAGACCCGCTCGACCTGCGGATGTTCGTGCAGCATCTTTGCCAGCGCCATCGCCCCCCGCTGATGGGCTTCCATCCGCGGGCCGAGGGTTTTCACGCCGCGCAAAACGAGCCATGCGTCGAAGGGCGAGCAGCCCAGGCCCAGGGCGTTTACGATATATCCGATCCGCTCGGCGTGTTCCTGGTGCCGGGTGATGACCGCGCCCCCGACTACGTCCGAATGCCCGTTGAGGTATTTCGTAGTCGAGTGCACGACGACATCCACGCCGAAGTCGAACGGCCGCTGGCAATACGGGGACATGAAGGTGTTGTCGGCGATCGTCGTCGCGCCGATCGAGCGGGCGACCTCGACCGCGGCCTTGATGTCCACCAGGTTCAACAGCGGATTGCTGGGGGTTTCGATCCAGACGCATTTCGTCCGCGGCGTGAAGGCCTTGCGGATGTTCTCGGCGTCCTGCATGTTGACGAACGAAAAGGTCAGGCCGTAGTCGGTGAAAGGGGAATCGAAGAGCCGGTATGTGCCGCCGTAGATGTCGTGGCCGGCGATGATATGGTCCCCCGGCTTGAAGAGATGCATGGTCGCCGTGATGGCGGCCATGCCGGTGCAGGTCGCCCGGCAGTCGATGCCCGCTTCGAGGGACGCCAGGCTCTCTTCGAGGGCCCTGCGGGTGGGGTTGCCGGTGCGGGTGTAGTCGTAGCCCTTCGTTTTGCCAAGGGCCTCGAAGCGAAACGTCGAGGTGGGGTAGATGGGGGTGATGCAGCTGTTGAACGTGTCGTCCTTGTCGACGCCGACGTGGACGCAGCGGGTTTCGAAGCGCTGTTTCGAAAAATCCTGGCTCATGACGGACGGAACTTTCTCGGGATGGTTGCAGACATGTTCGGGACAGACCGGCGCGCGAAACGGTTCGCGCGGAGCAAACCGTTAGAATGTCGGATTGTGCTGCGACCCGCAAGGGTTCGACGGCGATTTGACGGCAGTCGGGTTTCGTCATTCCCTCCCCGGGGGGCTGGCTTCCCCCACGGTGTCCTGCTACTTTGAAGGACCACAAAATCAACCATTTTCAGCCGGAGATCGGCGGGCAACCGCCGGAATCAAGACGTGTCGAACGGCCCCGATTTTCAGAAAACCCCTCTCGTCCCGGTCATTGCCCAGGACCACGACAGCGGCGTCGTGCTGATGCTGGCCTACATGAACGAAGAGGCCTTTCGCGAGACGCTGGCCACGGGGCGGGTCTGCTACTTTAGCCGCAGCCGCAACAAGTTGTGGCGGAAGGGGGAAGAAAGCGGCAACGTGCAGGAGGTGAAGGAGATTTATTATGACTGCGACGCCGATACGCTGCTGATCAAAGTGAACCAGATCGGCGGGGCGGCGTGTCATGAGGGTTACCAGAGCTGTTTTTTCCGAAAGCTCTCGGCCGACGGCAAATCGTTCGAAGTGGTCGGGGAGCGGATCTTCGATCCAGAAAAGGTTTACAAGAAGTCTTAGATTCAATGGCAACTGCGCAATTTCAAGCTCGGCCGGCACCCGCCACCAAAACGAATTTAACCGCGGATGTCGCGGACAGCCGCGGATGGGCCGATTCACCTCGTCCGTATTGATCCGCGCGTCTCCGCGTCATCCGCGGTGCTTCTTTTCTTTCGTCTTTTTTCGATCTTGACAATCTTCGCGGCGGCGCAGAGAAACGAAGCGTTAGCAGTACAGAGAGAGCAATGACCGACAGAATATTGAAGCTCGGCATTCCCGCCGGGTCGCTGCAGGAAGCGACGGGGGAGCTGTTCCGCAAGGCGGGATACAACATCAAGTTTTCGTCGCGTTCGTATTACCCGGAAATCGACGATCCCGAGATTGAATGCCTGCTGATCCGCGCGCAGGAAATGGCCCGCTACGTCGAACAGGGGGTGCTCGACGCCGGGATCACGGGGTACGACTGGATCCTCGAAAATGACGCCAGCGTGCACGAAGTCTGCGAGCTGATGTTTTCGAAAGTCAGCCGCCGGCCCGTCCGCTGGGTGCTCTGCGTCCCGAACGATTCGCCGGCCCGGACGGTCAAGGACCTGCAGGGAAAACGGATCGCCACCGAAGTCGTGGGACTGACGAAAAGCTTTCTCGCCCGGCACCGCGTCGAGGCGCAGGTCGAGTTTTCGTGGGGGGCGACCGAGGTCAAGCCGCCGAAGCTCGCCGACGCCATCGTGGAGGTCACCGAAACGGGCAGCTCGCTGCGGGCCAACAACCTGCGGATCGTTGCGGAGGTCCTGCAGAGCACGACCCGCTTCGTGGCGAATACGGCCGCGTATGCCGACGAATGGAAGCGGGAGAAGATCGACAACCTGGCACTCATGCTCAAGTCATGCCTGGCTGCCGAGGGAAAGGTGGGCCTCATGATGAACGTCCGGCGGGTCGATCTGCCGCGAGTTCTGGAGCAGCTTCCCGCGCTGCAGAAGCCGACCGTTTCATCCCTCTCCGACCCCGACTGGGTGGACGTGAACACGATCGTGGACGAGGCGTTCGTGCGGGTCGTAGTTCCCAGGCTCAAGGCCGCCGGAGCGCTCGGGATCGTCGAATATCAGATCAACAAGATTATTGAGTAAACGGAATTCGTCGACGACCCCGGTCACGAGTTGCCCGTTCCGATCTGCACCGTCGTCGAGTCCCCGACTCTCATCGCGAATGGAATACGATCGAAGTGGGCCTGCCTCGCGGCCCCGATCGCCTCGCTAACGCCGCTGGAGATCGATGAGCACCTGGCCGAGGCCGGGGCTGGCATGCCAGACAGGACGCGGCACCACGACGTCGTGGCCCTGCAAGTCGGTCCGCTGACCAGGCGGTTGCGGCTCCACATCTCGTACAGCAGGATCCCTCTCGACCGAGTATTCTGAAAAACCGAAAATGCGTTGCCGGCCTGCACATCAACTGGTCACTCAGCTCGGAGGTCCTCTTGAAGCGTGACGGATTTCAGGTCGGGACCAGCCCCTGGAAGTTCCGAATCAAAGGCGCTCAGCGCGATTTGACCCAGGCATTGCAATTACTGACTGCCGATTTCGTTTCGCGCCGCGCAAATTGCCAAATTGGGAAAGGACGAAGAAGAACCGCGGATGACCCGGATACGCGCGGATCAATTGAATACAGTTGAGGTGAATTCGCCAGCACAGGGAATGAGTTGTTTTAAACCGCCGAGAACGCCGAGGACCCGGAGAAAAGAGGAGAATGCCTGCAACTCTCTGCGTTCTTCGCGCCCTCTGCGGTTTAAAAAACAGGGTCTCTCGTGTTTTTCGTCTGTTTCGTGGTTCAACCTCTGCAACCCGCGGGTTGTCGCTTTCGTCGTTGTGGCCTCGTTCCTGTTTATCCGCGCGTGTCGGCGGCATCCGCGGTGGATTGGGCATCGGTGTCGAGACTCAGGCCGAACAGGCGGCACGCGTTGGCGGTGGTCTGGCGGGCGAATTCATCCTGCGATTTTCCCACCAGCTCCGCCAGCGCGTTGGCGGTGACGCGCACGAACGAGGGCTCGTTCCGCTTGCCGCGCATCGGCTGCGGGGCCAGGTACGGCGAATCGGTCTCGACCAGAATCCTCTCCGGCGGCAGCTCCCTGACCAGGTCGCGCAACGCCTGCGATTTTTTGTACGTCAGCATTCCGGCGAACGAGATGTCGAGCCCCAGTTCGAGACAGGCTCGCGCGGTCGCCAGGCTCCCCGTGAACGAATGCATGACGCCGTGCAGCGGGCCGCGGTCGGCGGCGGCGCGCAATTGCGCGATCGTCTCGGCTTCGGCCTCGCGGCAATGGACAACGAACGGCTTGTGCAGCCCCTGCGCGAGGGCAATGTGCCGCTGAAAGTAATCGACCTGCACGTCGAACGGGGCGTAATCCCAGTAGCGGTCGAGACCCGTTTCGCCGATCGCCACGACGCGGGGCTCGGCGGCGAGGCGCTCGATCGTTTCCCAGTCGCCGGCTTTGGCCTGGGCGGCGTAATTGGGCTGAATGCCGACGGCGGCGTAGACGGCGGGAAACTGCGCGGCGATTTCGACCGATCGCCGGCTGGTCTGGGCGGTGGTTCCGATCGTCACCATGCGGATGACGCCGGCGGCTTCGGCCCGGGCGATCACCTCGGCCCGATCGGCGTCAAAGGCCTCTTCGTCGAGATGCGCGTGCGTGTCGATCAGGGGAGGCGGCGGCAGAGGCAATTCGGGCGACATAGATCCGGGTGGCGGGGTCAGAGCGATCGATGAAGACCCGTTTGCGCGGCGCTTTGAGCGGTCACCACGATTGACATTGCGGGCAAGACTGACTCCTACACCGGAACCGCAGCGGCCGCTTTGGCCGCCAGGTCACGGAGCCGGGTCAGGTTCTCCCTTTCAGCGGCGATGAGTTCGGAGATCAACCCCGCAGCTTCTGGATCGTTCCGGATTGCCCCGCGCGCGGCTTCCACCTCGGAAACCAGCCGCTGTTCATCGGCAATCAGCTTGCCCAGCAGGTAATCGAGCGCGACGTAGTGCAGTTCCGAAAAGTCCGGATAGTTGTCGAAATCGACCGCTTCGGCGCGCCGCGACAGCAGATCGACAAGGCGGCCGACGAATTGCTGCTGGCGGGCGGCCAACTGTTCGACGGCTTTCTGCTCGGGCGATTTGCCATCGGGCGATTCGGCCGAGGGGGTCCAGGGCCAGCATTCGACGGTGTACTGCAGCAGGCTGCGGTAAATGCGCGGGACGAGGCGGCTGAGGATTTCGTTGCTGGTTCGGTCGGTCATGGATTTCAGCGGGTTCTGATCGCGGTCTTGCAGAAAGCGGACAGGCGCCTCGTCACAGTTCCTGGTCCTGGTGAAAATTCGGGATGCGTTCGGAGCCAGTCCCCATTTCGTAAGACGCGCTAGAAGAGCCAGCGGGCCACATCCAAAGTCGTACTGCTCAGCCAGTTGACGAAAATCCCAAGCGCGAAGACGGGGACCGAAACCAGGAGCACGTACCACCCTGCGTCGGAAACGAGCGGAACGTTGACGGTCCGGGCCCCCTCGGGCAGGGGGGCGATGAACATGACCCGGAGGACCTGCACGTAATAAAACAGGCTGAAGACCGTGTTGAGGAGGCCGACGGCCAGGACGGCCCACATCACCGCATTCATCTTCGCCGCCTCCACGACCGACGCAAACACCATGAACTTGCCCGCAAATCCGCCGAAAGGAGGCATGCCGATCAGGCTGAACAGGCAGATCAGCATGCACACGGCCAGCACCGGGGACTGCTTGATCAGCCCGGCGTAGTCGGCGATCTCCTCGCTGAAAGTCTGATTGCGGATAATGGCCACGATGGCAAACGCCCCCAGATTCATGAAAAAGTAAATGGCCAGGTAATACAGCAGGCCCTGGATACAGGTCGTCGCCTGGGCGATGCGGAAGGCGGGAGTCGCCGACTCTCCCGCCGGGGCGTTGAGCACCACCATCATCGCGGCCACCGCCATCAGCATGTAGCCCGCGTGGGCGATCGTCGAATACGCCAGCAGCCGCTTCATGTTCTTCTGCGCGTAGGCCGCCAGGTTGCCATACGTGGCCGTGACGGCGGCCATGATTCCCAGCCCGATTCCGACGTTCGTGTAGAGTCCGGCGAGCGCCGTCGGCCCGGCCGAGCTCTCACCGACGAGACCCAGGCAGAAGCGGACGAGCAGAGCGAACGCCGCCCCCTTGCTGGCAACCGAAAGATAGCCGCCGACCTCCGCCGCCGCCCCCTCGAACGCGTCGGGACACCAGAAATGGAACGGAAACAGCGACAGCTTGAAGGCCACGCCCACCAGCACCATCAGAATGCCGACGGCGAGGGTCCGCACGGCCGGATCGGCAAGACCGGAATGCGCATTGCCGAACGCGACCAGCGCCTGAGCCAGCGAGGGAAGATGGGCCGTTCCCAGGAGGCCCGACAGCAGGCTGATGCCGTACAGCATGACCCCCGCGGCCCCGGCCCCGTAGACGACGTATTTGAGCGCCGCTTCGCTGCTGGCCCGCCGGCCCTTCAGAAATCCGACCATGGCGTAGCTGGGGACGCTCGTCATCTCGACCGCCAGGAAGATCATCAGGAGATGGTTGGCGGAGGCCATGAGCATCATCCCCAGCGTCGAGCCCAGGAGCAGGACGTAGAAATCGGGGGCGTCCTCCTGATCGGGAATGCCGCTGACCACCGTCAGGTACTCCACGAACAGCAGAAACAGGAGCAGAAAGATGCGGAAAAAGGCGGTGAAGGGATCGTACAGCAGCAGGCCGGTAAAAAGCGGGTCGGTGACGGACGCTCGGCCGGCTGCGATGCCGCTGTTCTCGACACGGTGGAAATCGGTGAATAGATACGCCGACAGCCCCAGCGCCGTGATCGTCCCCAGGATGGCGACCACCGATCCGGGAAAGCGGCGATCGGCATTGAAGAGCCGCGCGAAGAGCAGGAGGACGATCGTGGCGACGATCGTCAGCTCGGGGGTGAACAGCTCCAGCGAACGAATCGTGTCGTTCGTCAGCAGCGTGATGATCTTTTCGAAATTCATCGTGGATCGGATTCAGCAAGGCCGCCGCAGGCGGCAAGTGTTGTTTTCTTCGTGTGGCCTACAGTCCCGACATCTGCCGGGCCGCCTCGACCAGCCCTTTGGTCTCATTCATCGTTTTGACCAGGAGGTCGACCGAGGCGTGCATTTTCGCGAACAGGTAGCCGGGGAAGATCCCCATCAGAATGCACAGCGCCAGCAGCGCTCCGCCGATCAGCCCTTCACGGTCGGTAATCGGCGTGATCGCCTCGGCATGCGGTCCCTTGTATTCGGGCCCCAGATAGACGCGCTGCACCGCCCAGAGAATGTAACCGGCCGTGAGAATCACGCCGGAGGCGGCGATGATGGCGTACAGCGGATTGTAGTTCCAGCTTGCCAGCACGCTGAACACCTCGCCCCAGAACCCGCACAATCCGGGGAGGCCCATGCCGGCGAAGAAAATACCGACCGCCAGCCCGCCGTACAGGGGCATCAGCCCCATCAGGCCGCCGAACTGGTTCAGGTCGCGGTGATGCACGCGCTCGTAAATGACCCCCACCATAAAGAACATTCCGGGTGAGGAAATGCCATGCGCCAGCATCTGGAACATGGCCGCGTTCAGGCCCTGCGACCAGAGGTTGCTGTTGGCGTCGCCAGGCACTTCCGAAAGCTTCCACACCGCGATCCCCAGGAGCACGTACCCCATGTGGCTCACCGAGCTGTAGGCGACGAGTCGCTTGAAGTCGGTCTGGGCCATCGCCGCGAACGCGCCGTAGATGATGCTGACGACACCCAGAATGACCAGGGCATGAGCGGCGTAATAGGCCCCGAGGGGACAGATCGGGAAAGCGATGCGGATGATGCCGTACCCCCCCATCTTCAGCAAGACGCCGGCCAGAATCATGCTGATTGGCGTGGGGGCCTCGACGTGCGCGTCGGGGAGCCACGTGTGGAAGGGGAATACGGGGACTTTAATGGCAAACCCGATGAACAGCAGGATGAATGCCGTGATCTGCACGACCTGGCTGAACTGCACGCCGGTCGGATCCTGTCCCTGCCCGATCGTCGCCAGGGCCAGAAGGTCGAACGTCTTGCCGAAGCTTGTGCCCGCGCTGTCGAAGTAGAACATGAGCAGCGCGATGAGCATCAGCACCGAGCCCACGAGCGTGTACAGGAAGAACTTGATCGCCGCATACTCCTTGCGGGGCCCGCCCCAGACGCCGATGAGGAAGTACATGGGCAGCAGCATGACTTCCCAGAAGACGTAGAACAGGAAGAAATCGAGGGCCATGAAGACCCCCAGCATCCCCGTTTCCAGGAGCAGGAAGAGGATCAGGTATCCCCGCAACTGTTTGGTAACACTCCCCGACGCGAGCATCGCCAGCCAGCTGATGAGCGCGGTGAGGACCACCAGCGGCATGCTGATGCCGTCGACGCCCAGCGTGTAGTTGACGTTCCACGACGCGATCCACGAGACGGTGCTCTTCATCTGCATCTCGCCGATCGACTGGTCGAAGCGGAACCAGGCGAAGAGGGTGAGCATGAAGGTCAGGCCGGTGACGAAATTCCCCACGCCCCGCATCCAGCCTTCGGATTTGTCGTTCGAGAACCCGAGAATCAGGGCGCCAATCGAGGGGGTGAAGATGATGAAAGTCAGGAGAGCTAAGTCATTCATGATCGATCAGACTTTATTCAGAGCCGATGTTGTTTTTCCGTCTTGCCGCTGCGCCGGTGAAAAACCCGTTACGTCGCGAAAACCTGGATCAGCACCCAGATCCCGATGACCCCCACGACGATGAACATCACGTACTGCCTGAGCCGCCCCGTCTGCAGGAAGCCGAAGACCCGGCCGGTGGCGAACGTGACGTCGGCCAGGCGGTTGACGAACCCGTCGATGATCTGCTCGTCGAAAACGCGATCCCACTGCGAGACGACCACCGCGCTTCTGGCCAGGAAGTGCAGCAAGCCGTCGAATACGTATTTGTCGATTGTCGCACACCAGCGGGCCACGATATGCACCGGCCGCACGAACAGCACGTCGTACATCTCGTCGAACCACCATTTTTCGACGAGGAACGTGTGCAGCGAAGCGAACTGCCGCCGGACTTCGCCCGGATCGAGCAGCCGCGCTCCGTAGAACACCCAGGCCGTGAACGCCCCCAGCACCGCCACGATCAGGGCGTAGGCGCCGGCCGCAGCGTGCTTGGCATGAATCGCTTCGTGGCCGGGGAGGCTGATCGCCGCCCCTTGCGCCGCAGAGATTCCCTCCGCCACTCCGACCGGCTCGCTGGCCGACAGCATCCGGTACAGAAAGCCGTCTTCCCCCGGCGTCGCGCAGAATGCCGCAAACAGCGACAGCACCAGGAGCGGAACCGTCATCACCCAGGGCGATTCGTGGGCATGTTCGTATACATGATGATCGCGCGGTTCGCCGGCGAAGGTGTAGAACCACAGCCGGAACATGTAGAACGCCGTAATTCCCGCCCCCAGGAGCGGCACATAGAAGAGGAGGAAATGCGTTCGGTTGAGGTCGGCGAACGTCATCGCCGTCGCGACGATGGCATCCTTCGAATAATAGCCGGAAAAGGCGATCACGCCCGGGACAGCGAGGCCCGCGATGGCAATCACGCCGACAAGCATCGTGCCGGCCGTAATCGGCATCTTTCGCCGCAGGCCCCCCATCTGGGGCATTTCCTGGACGTGGTGGCAGCCGTAGATCACGCTCCCCGAAGCCAGGAACATCAGTGACTTGAAGAAGGCGTGCGTAATGAGATGGAACAGGCCGGCAGCCCAGCCGCCGACCCCCAGCCCCAGCATCATGTACCCCAACTGGCTGATCGTGGAATACGCCAGCACCTTCTTGATGTCGGTGGCCACGACGGCGATCGTCGCCGCCAGAAAAAGCGTGATGCAGCCGACGTAGGCGATCGTCAGGAGCACCTCGGGGAGGAACATGGGATAGAACCGCCCCGCGAGATAGACCCCGGCGGCCACCATCGTCGCCGAGTGCACCAGGGCCGAAACCGGCGTGGGCCCCTCCATGGCGTCGGGAAGCCACGTCTGCAGCGGGAACTGGGCGCTCTTGCCGACGCAGCCGGCGAAGATTCCCAGCCCGGCGGCCACCATCAGGAAGTAGGGGATCGACGATTTCTCGCGGGCGGCTGTCCCTTCCTCCCCAGCGGCCGCCTCGTCGTTCAGGAAGATCGTGGTGCCCGAGACGCTCGGCCGGATGCCCCCCTCTGCGTCGCGCAGCATATCGAACAGCCCCACGCGCGTCTCGCCGTTCTCGACGCGGGTGTCGAACTGAAACGTGCCGAAGTACGTCCACAGGATCATCAGCCCGATCAGGAACCCGAAGTCTCCGACGCGGTTGACGATGAAGGCCTTGTTGGCCGCGTCGGATGCGGTCTTGCGCTCGGTGTAGAAGCCGATCAGGAAGTAACTGCAGATCCCGACCAGCTCCCAGAAGATGAAGACCATGAAGATGTTCCCGGCCAGCACCAGCCCCAGCATCGAGAAGCTGAACAGCGAGAAATAGGCGAAGAAACGGTAGAAGCGTCCCGGCCGGTGGAGGTGCCCGTGCGACGTGTGCACCTGGTGGTCCTCGTGGTCCTCCGTCAGCTCGTCGCTCATGTAGCCGATCGCGAACAGGTGAATCAGCGAGGCCACGAGCGTCACCATCGTGAACATCACGAGCGTCAGGCTGTCGATGTAGTAGTCCAGAGCGAACCGCAGCGAGCCGAACTCGGCGAACTTGTAGAGCGTTCCCGAGAATGATTTCGGCCAGACCGCCTGCTCGACCGCGGCCGCTTCTTTGACGGCGGCCGTCGCCGGCTCGGCGGGAGGTGCTGCTGCCTGGGCATTGTGGCCCTCCGCGGCGCGGTGGTCGGACGCGGGATTCTCCCCATGCGTCGGCGCCCCATCGAGTGCGGCAGCGGCGTGCTCGCCGCCATGCTCGGCCTTAAGGGCCGACCAGCCGGTCGCTTTTCCCCAGTGCACAAGCGCTGAAGCACTCAGAACGAAGCCGGTGCCGATGCAGAGTACGGCCAGATACGCGGCGGCCTTGCTCTTGCGGGTTCCCCAGAAGCCGCCGAAAATCTCAATGGCGAATCCGGCGAGGGGCAGCAGCCACGCCGCCGTCAGCAGCGTCCCCAGCGTCTGGCCCAGTTGTGT
>JBLMWR010000589.1:0-11141 GCA_050257335.1 Deltaproteobacteria bacterium
CCGCGGTCATCAGGCGGACCTGTCTGCCATCGTCCTCCTTGATGATCCCCGCGTGCACCTTGCCGCTCTCGGTGACGATGACCACTGGATCAAAGCCCTTGGCAATCTGCTTGTCGGGCAGCACGATGGCTTCCAGCAGATAGTCGCGTTTCTGCTGCCCGCCGATTTTCGAGAGGTCCGGCCCGACCTCTCCGCCGCGGTCGTTGATCTTGTGGCAGCGCACGCACGACAGGGCGGCGCGTTCGAAGAAGATCTTGCGGCCGCGCTCGGCATTTCCCCCGGCAACCGCCAGACGGTAGGCTGCCAGCGGATCGTCGCCGGTCGGTGCTATCTTGAGCTTTTTGAGCCGCTCCTGGATGTGCGGCAGGGGCCTCTTTGCGGCAGCCTCGTAGAGGTCCAACTGCATCTCGACCGGGACGCTCCCCTCGAGGGCCCTGTCGAGCCACTGCACGAGGAGCGCCGCCGATCCTGCCCCTTTAATCTCCCCCAGCAGAGCGAAGGCGGATTGCTTTTCAATCAGCTCGCCGGTTTCGAGCGCCGAGGACAGTTCGGTCAAGGCCGCTTCCGGCTGCAGGCGGGCCAGCACGCGCCGTCCGGCCACGCGGACTTCGGCGTGAGAATCCTCCAGGGCCAGCTCCATGGCATCGGCGAGCTTCGAATCCTGAAGGCGCGACAGCGCCTCCAGCGCTTCAACTCGCGTCTGCGGCGCCTGCTCTTTGTCGGCCAGAAGCTGCCGCAGCACGGGCTCGACTTCCTTGATTTCCAGTTTCGCGGCGACCCGCGTTGCCGCCAGGGATACTTTTTCCGAACCGCGGAAGATCCCCGCCAGTTTCGAGCGAAATGCTTCCACGGCGACGCGCGCGTCGCGTTTCGGCAGCGGCCGCCACAGCCCCAGAACCCGATCGCGACCGGAAGGCGCCGCCCAGTCCCCCAGTGCGGAAACAGCCTCGATCCGGATGGCTTCGGGCAGATCGCTATCGGCGGCAATCGCCGCAATCGCTTGCGCGTGTTCCGCCTTCCCCAGCCGGAAATTCGCATTCACCACCCGGTACAGCATCGCTTCCGTCAACCCGGGCGAACCGGCCAGCGCCGCCAGTTGCGGCATGGCATCGTTCATTGGCACGTCGTTGATGGCCCGTGCTGCTTCCTCGACCAGCCGCAGTTCGGGATCCTTGAGAAATCTTGCGATCTCGCGGTCGCCCCGGCGGCGCAGCGCCAGCAACACTCCCATCCGCACCGCCGGCGACGAGTCGCTCGCCGCTGCTGCTACGTCCTTCTTGAACGGCAGCCGCGCCAGGGCCATTACGCCCGCATGCCGCAGATAGGGATCGCGATCGGCGTTTTCGCGCAGCATTTCGAGAACCGGCATGACGCTTCCCGAGCGTCCCACGCTGCCATACGCCAGGGCAGCGAAGAATCGGACTCGAGGCTCGGGATCTTTGAGCAATTCCGAAAGTTTGCCGGCTCCTGCGGGCATTTCCGCCTCGCCAAGCACTTTCGCCGACTGCGCGCGCACTTCGGGATCGGCGTCAGAAAGGAGCGGGATCACGCCCTTCAGGACGCTGGCCTGTTTGCGACCGATCTGTCCCAGCCCCCAGATCGCGTGCAGCCGGGCAAGCTGGTTATCGTTTTTCGTCGCGACCTTCGCGAGAATCGGTGCCGCATCCTCCCGGCGCTCTGCGAGCGCAAATTGTGCTTCGAGCCGGACCTGGCGGTGTGGATGCGCGAGAAGTCCGGCAAGCTCTTCGTTCGAGCGCTCGTCGAAGCCGTCGCGGATCAGCGTCTGCACCTGTTTCACCACCGGATCGTCAGCAGCGGCAGGATCGCTCACACGATAAATACGCCCTTTGCCGGCCCCTTCCCACGTTTCCACCCAGTCGCTGACGTACATCGCGCCGTCGGGGCCGAAATCGACGTCGGTCGCCAGACTTGACCACAGAAATTCGTGCGAATCTGCCAGCTCGAATGATGCCCCTTTGGGCTTCACGGCAAGCGACCGCACCCCGCTGTTGGCGAATCCGCCGCGGAAATCCACGAGGAAGAAATGGTTCTCATATTTGTCTGGAAGACCGACGCCGGGGTAGAAGGCCAGCCCCGACGGACCGTCGGCGACGTTGGCGATCGGCGGGACGATGTATGCGGCCTGCCCGTCGTGCTGCGGATGCCAGAGCTTCTCGCGGTTCCACGGCCCGCGGTCCGACAGGTACTGATAACTCATCCGCCAGCCGCTCTCGCCCCCCTCGACGAGATACACCCAGCGGGCCTTGTCGCCGCTGTCCGAATTATTGTCGCAGGTGAACAGGTTGCCGAACTGGTCGAACGCCAGCTCCTGTGGATTGCGGAGCCCCGTGGCAAAGACCTCCAGTTCGGACCCATCCGGATTGCATCGCAGCACGGCTCCCTGGTCGGGATAGGCGAGCTTTTTTCCTTCCGGCGTGGTCACATTGAAGCCCCGGTCGCCGATGCTGAAATAGAGCCTGCCGTCCGGGCCGAACGTCAATCCGTGCATGTCGTGTCCGCGGAACGCGACGCGCACGCCGAAGCCCGAATGCAGTGTTTTGCGCTTGTCAGCCTGGCCATCGCCGTCGTCGTCGCGCAGCAGCCACAGGTGTGGGATGTTGGTGTACCAGACGTTTCGCTGCCGCGCCAGGACGCCGGCACCGGTCCCTTCAAGGACAGCGTTGAAACCGCCGGCGAAGATGGTCGAGGCATCGGCCCTGCCGTCGCCATCGCGGTCTTCGATCAGGCGAATGCGGTCCTGCTCTCTCGCGTAGTCCCAGATCTTTTCGCCGCGGTGCTTCCAGAAATAGGCCAGCCGGTCATCGACGGTCATCGCCGCCAGATCGTCGTCGAGCCACTCGCCATGGTCGCGGTTGTCCTCGACGCCTTTCTTCTGACGATATGTCTCGGCGACGTAGATCCGCCCGCGCTCGTCGAGGCAGAAGGCGACCGGATTGGCCAGGAGCGGCTCAGCCGCCCAGAGCTGCACCTTCAGCCCCTCCGGCACCTTCATCCGCGAGATCGCGCGTTCACCTTCTTCAGACGCGCCGGTGACTTGGGGCTCCACGGGCTCGAATGCAAGAAGTTGCCCGCCGAACGTACAAGTGATCAAAACGACGAAACAGACGACGGCGCGCACGATGTTCGCGCCGCATATTCCAGCTTCACAGAGTACGTTCCAAAGCATGCAAATTTCCCGTCGTATCCGACTGCATCCGTTCACTGCCCGTAATGTAGCTACAGCGCAAGGTGGTGGCAATTCGTGGCCCCGGTTGAAATAATGTGTTTCACCACACGCGGGGTGTGATCGTGATGCGCATTACCATTGGACGCATTGCAATGACCGGGCTCGCCGCAGCGCTCCTCACAGCGAGCGCGTTTTCCGACGGTCAAGGACATTCCACCGCCCGCAAACAAGGTGTGCCTGACATCTCCGAACAATGGTGCATCCGCATCGAGGGTTACGGTGGCACGCCCCATGACCGGTCGAAATCTCGCGTCACGCTCGCGGCCGACGGCACCATGCACGTGGGGAAATCGAGAAGGGGATCGTATCACAAAGCCTTCGCAGGAAAACTTTCTGACGAGGAGACGCGACGATTTTTCACTGAAACCGGAAAGGTCGTGAAAGGCTGTAAACCGAAGACGAGTACTGTGAGGACCGAAGACGGGCGGAATTGGACTGTTGAGATTACGAGCACGAATTCCACCGCCGAAGCAAAATACGCCGCCTACTCATCTTTAGCGGACGCGGACCCTGGTTTCGCGGAGCTCGAAACGATCATCGAAGCCCACCGCAAGCAAGGTGAGCATTTCTCCGAATGATTGGGACGCGTCCAGAGTCATGCTCCCAGGGTCGCGCGGGCGCGCTGGATGAGGGCGTTGTCGCGGGCGCCGGAGCCGGTGAGATTGAAGACGCTGGCGGCGAGGTACTTGTCGCGCCATTCCGGCGAGACGTGATAAAAGTCTTCCAGCACCGCCGAGCTGAACTTGTAGTCGTGCGCGTCGTCCCCCTTGGCGAAGATCAAAAGCCGCGTGGCGTCGATTAACGCCTTCGGATCCGGGTTCGCGCGGACGTACGTCAACACTTTGCGGGCCGCGCTCATCCGGTCGCGGCTGATGTCGGCGCAGATCTCGGCAACCGCCTCGTCCGACGACGACAGCGCCAGCGGTTCCAGCTTATCGACGAGGACGTCATTGCTGGAGCCGCCGCGGGCGATGGCCGCCTCTCGGAACGAGGGGATGAACGACGCGCACTGCAGCAGAATCCAGCGCCGGATCAAGTCGTCGCCGGTGGCCGTGAAGAGGTAATGCAGGGCATTGGCCGAGGTGACGGCATGCAGGCCGACGATCCCCGGGCGGCGCATGAGGACCTCGCCGGCGCCGTCGAGCAGCGCATCCCAGAGCGATTGCGGGGCAATCCCGCGGTTCAGCATTTCCACCACCGCTTTCGGCGCATCCAGATCGGAAGCCTGCCGCAGGGTGGCGAGGAACTCGGTCGTCGCGCCGGCATCAAGGCGCCCTTCGAGCCACTCCCCGCGGATTTTGTCGGCCAGTTCGCGGTTTTGCCGCCCGGCGCGATCAGCCGGCGAGTCCTGCTGCGCCGGATCTCTGCCCTCGTTCGCCAGCAGCGCGTACGCCAGCGACCGCAGGATCGGCTCGGCATTTTCCCAGCCGATGCAATCGAGGGTCCGCCGCGAGTTGGCCAGAAAGATCGCCTTGTGGCCGATTGACCGGAAATCGCGCGGGGCGAAGCGGCAGAAGAGTTCGAAAATCTCGGCGGCGCCGGCGGAGCGCGCCAGCGCGGCGACCGCGACGTCGGCGGCGGCCGGGTCCCACTTTTCCATCGCCTCGATAAACGCCTCCCGGGCCCGGTGCGACGGCGGAAGCGCCGACTCGTTCACCGCGGGCATCCGCCAGCCGTTTCGCTCGCGGATGTTCTGCGCCTGGGCCCCCTTGAAATGATCCACGGCCCACAGGATCGGCAGCCACCGCTCGCGGTCGGGCGAGGCCAGGCTCGCCAGGTGCGCCGAGTTGACGACGAGCACGGCGTGAAACTTGAACCCGACGCTGGGGCGCGGCTCGACGTTCCGCACTCCCGCCAGAAAGAGCGCCGCCAGCAGTTCCTGGTACGACAGGCCGCGCTTGATGCGGGCGATGGTTTCGTCGATCAGTTTCTCGCGCGGCGTCTCTTCGAGAAAGTGGACGAGCGGCTCGATCTCGGGACGCAGGCGGGCGATATCGGGCTTGACGTCGGCTTCGGCGGCAGAGACGCCGGGCAATTGCGCAATGAATTGCATGTCGGTCAGGCCAAGGAGGGCGCCGCCGGCGGCGGTCTGCAGAAACTGACGGCGGGAGGGAGAAGGAAACATCGCAGCACATCCGTGGAATGAAGGGGACGTTTCGTTGTCGCCGGAACATGCTCATTCTTGCATGCCCGGATGGGATTTCGTCGCTGACCCACCGCTGAATCGTTGCTATCGGTACTCTACGGCTGCAGATTCGTCAAAGCAAGTGCCAATTCTTTGAATGCCGTCGCGTCGGCTTCCAACCGCGCGGCCGACGTCTGAACGACGGTGGGCATCCAATTGCGGCAACTTCTTCCGTTGGTCAACTCCGGCGTCGGCGCGGCCGGTTCGTCACTGGCTCGGAAGCCGAATGGGATTGGAATCCACAAACCTCATCTCGCGGAGCGAGAAGACCACAATTGGCGCCCCCCCGCGCCGATCGGCCGATGTAAGTATTGACGCCCCGCCGGGGACATATCAAACTGGACAGAAAGCGGTCCCTCCCCTGCCGGGCGCGCCGGCATCCTCGTTGCAATCGTTCCGCCTCATGCCGAAGTTTTCCCGCCTGGCGTCGCTGCTGATTCTTCCAGGCGCACTTGCCACTGGGGCAGTGCGCGCCGAGGATGCCGCAAAGGCCGCGGCCGACGATTTCAAGGCCACCCCCGAGCAGGAAGCTTTCTTCGAAAAAAGGGTCCGGCCGATTCTGGTGGCGAAGTGTCTGGAATGCCACGGCGAGAAAAAGCAGGAAGGGGGGCTGCGGCTCGATTCCCGCCGCGCCGTTTTGAAAGGAAACGACGCGGGTCCGGCGGTCGTCGCGGGGAAGCCCGAAGAAAGCCGGCTGGTGGAGGTGATCGGGTACCAGGACACGATCAAGATGCCCCCCAAACAGAAGTTGGCCGATGACGAAATCGCCACGCTGACCGAATGGGTGAAGATCGGCGCGCCCTATCCCGTGAGGGCCGCCGCCAGCGGCCCGGTCCTCGGAGAGTCCGCCACTCCGCAGGGAATCGCGAAGTCTCGGGCGACGCACTGGGCGTACCAGCCGATTCGCAAGGCCGAACCGCCGGTCGTCCGTGATCCGGTATGGGGAACGAATCCCATCGACCGGTACATCCTGGTGAAGCTGGCAGAAAATGGGTTGAAGCCTTCGCCGCATGCCGATCGCCGCACGCTTTTGCGCCGCGTGTCGTTCGATCTGATCGGGCTTCCTCCGACGGCCGAAGAAGCGGCGGCCTTCGAGACCGACCCGTCAGCCGACGCTTTTGCAAAAGTAGTCGATCGGCTGCTGGCGTCTCCACATTACGGCGAGCGGTGGGGCCGGCATTGGCTCGACGTGGCGCGGTACGCCGATACGAAAGGTTATGTCTTCACCGAGGAGCGGAAATATCCCTACTCGTACACGTATCGCGACTACGTGATCCGCGCCTTCAACAATGACCTGCCGTTCGACCGTTTCGTTATCGAGCAGCTCGCCGCCGATCAGTTGCCTGCGGCGGACGACAAAACCGCGCTGGCGGCGATGGGCTTTCTCACGCTGGGGCGGCGGTTCGGCAACAATAAGAACGATATCATCGACGACCGCATCGACGTGGTGACGCGCGGGCTGCTGGGGCTGACGGCGACCTGCGCCCGCTGCCACGATCACAAGTACGATCCGATTCCGACCGACGATTATTATTCGCTGTACGGCGTTTTCGCGAGCTCCGTCGAGCCGGCCGACCTGCCGCAGATCGGCCCCCCGGCGATGAACGAAGCGTATCGGGCGTACGAGCAGGAACTGAGCAAGCGCGAAGCCGCGGTCGAGGCATTCGTCTCGGAAAAGCTCGCCGCCCTGGTCGACGAATTGCGGGCGCACGCGACCGATTACCTGGTGGCCGTGGTCCGCAAAGAGGGCCAGGACCTGCCGCAGGGGATTGGGATATCGCTGGGACCGGGAGACGTTCGTCCGGAGCTGGTGAACCGCTGGAAAGCATATCTGACGGAAACGGCGAAACAGCCGCATCCCGTATTCGGCCCCTGGCACGATCTGGCCCACCTGCCGGCCGACGGGTTCGCTGCTGCCGCGGCAAGAATCATCGCCGGCCTGAATGACGCCCCCGACGCCATGCCGCGCACGAATACCCTTGTGAAAAAGGCCCTGGAGGCGTCGCCGCCGCAGTCGATGCTCGACGTGGCCGCTGTCTACGGCCGGGTGCTGGTTGACGCGCACAACCAGTGGGTGAGGCTGAAGAAGGAAAAACCCGCGGCAACGGGCGAGGGGACTGCGGCAGCGCCGACCGCACTGCCCGACGGGGCGGCCGAGGAGTTGCGGCAAGTGCTGTATGCGGAGAAAAGCCCGACCGCCGTTTCGCACGAAGATTCGCGGCGGCTCTTCGACCGGGCGACGAAGAACAAGATGGCCGAGCTCAGGCGGGCAGTGGACAGCTTCAAGGCCAATTCGCCAGCCGCGCCGCCGCGCGCGATGGTCCTGAACGACGCGCCGCAGCCGACCAGCCCCCACGTTTTGATCCGCGGGAACCCGGGACGGCCGGGGAAGGAAGTCCTGCGAAGGTTCTTGCAGGTTCTGTCGCGGCCGGAAGAGGCGGTGTTTCAAAAGGGGAGCGGCCGGCTGGAGCTGGCGAAGGCGATCGTCAATCCGGCCAATCCACTCACGGCGCGGGTCATCGTCAACCGGCTGTGGATGCACCACTTCGGCAAAGGGCTGGTGACGACCCCCAGCGACTTCGGGGCGCGCGGCGCGCTCCCCTCGCATCCTGAACTGCTCGACTTTCTGGCCGCCACATTGATCGAAGAAGGCTGGTCGCTCAAGAAACTGCACCGGCGAATCCTGCTGTCGAACGCGTATCAGCAGGCCAGCGACGATCGGCCGGAAGGGCTGAAGATCGACCCCGAGAACCAGTGGCTCTGGAAGATGAACCGCCAACGGATGGAATTCGAGCCGATGCGCGACGCCATGCTGGCTGCCGCCAGGCGGCTCGACACAGCTTTGGGCGGCCGCCCGGTCGATCTGTTCGCGCGGCCATTTTCCACCCGCCGCGGAGTCTACGGGTTCATCGACCGGCAGGATCTGCCGGGGACTTTCCGCGTCTTCGATTTCGCCAGTCCCGATGTCAGCACGCCGATGCGCCCGCAGACCACGGTGCCGCAGCAGGCCCTGTTCGGGATGAACTCGGAATTCGTCGTCGAGCAGGCGCGGGCGCTGGCAGGCCGGCCGGAAGTGGCTGCCGCAGGCGGGTCAGCGGAAAAGGTCCAGGCGCTGTACCGGTTGATTTACGCACGCAGCCCCGACACCGACGAAGTCGCCGTCGGGGCGAGGTTTCTCGACACGCCACCCGAAGACCAACCGCCGCTGCTCACTGTCTGGCAATACGGCTTCGGGGAGTACGACGAGAATTTGCGGCAGGTCCGCGG
Organism: Deltaproteobacteria bacterium; assembly: GCA_050257335.1. Taxonomy (GTDB): domain Bacteria; phylum Planctomycetota; class Planctomycetia; order Planctomycetales; family Planctomycetaceae; genus JACQFH01. Next base: position 8,700 of record JBLMWR010000589.1, read on the forward strand.
CTTTACGGCGTTGACGCACTTCCAGGATGGGATGTGGCGCGGCGGAGCGAATCTTCCCGACCCGAACATCGGCTGGGTGATGCTGACCGCCGATGGCGGACACCCCGGTGGCGACCTCAAGCACATGGCGATACGGCGCTGGACGGCGCCTGCCGCCGGCGTCGCTGCCGTCGCCGGAATGCTGTCTCATCCCGCCGAGCAGGGGGACGGCGTGCGGGGGCGCATCATCTCGAGCCGGGCGGGGGAACTGGGAAGCTGGACGGTGCATCACGGCAAGGTCGAGACCCGAGTCGAGCGGGCTGAAGTCGCGGCGGGGGAGACGCTCGATTTCATCGTCGATTGCCTGACGAACGAGTCGCACGACAGTTTCACGTGGCCAATGGCTGTCGTTCTCAGCGCCGTGGCAGACGGAAAGGCTGGCGAGCGGCGATTTGAAAGCGCGAAAGATTTCCGCGGGCCGGAACCGGTGCGCACGCGGCTCTCGCCGCTCGAACAATACGCTCAGGCGCTGCTGCTGGCAAATGAGTTTTTGTTTGTGGATTGAAGCCCGGGGAAAAGTCATGTCAGATCACAATCATTGTTCAAGCCAGCCGTGCATTCCATCAACGGTCCCCCTCACCCGCCGCGAACTGCTCTGCCGGTCGGGGATGGGCCTGGCCTCCCTCGGACTGGCTGGCCTGCTTGCCGATCAGGGACCGCTCATTTCCAGCGCCGCGGCGGCGGACGGTTACACCAACCCCATGCTTCCCCGGATGCCCCACTTTCCGGGGAAGGTGAAGCACGTCATTCACCTGTTCATGAACGGCGGGCCTTCGCACGTCGATACGTTCGATCCCAAGCCGGCGCTTGAGAAATTCACCGGCAAGAACCTGCCCAACGAGAACCTGCGCACCGAGCGCAAGACAGGGGCTGCCTTTCCGTCGCCGTACAAGTTCCAGAAGTACGGCCAGAGCGGGCTGGAAGTCAGCGAGATCTTTTCGCACGTGGGCCAGTGCGCCGACGACCTGTGCGTCATCCGCTCGATGCACGCCAACGTCCCCAACCACGAACCGTCGCTGATGCTCATGAACTGCGGCGACCAGACGCAGGTCCGCCCCAGCGTGGGGTCGTGGGTCACCTACGGGCTGGGGACCGAGAACCAGAACCTGCCGGGCTTCATCGCCATGTGCCCCGGCGGATACCCCATCAAGGACGCCGAGAACTGGCAGTCGGCGTTTCTCCCGGGTGCCTATCAGGGAACGTACATCGATTCGCAGCACACTGACATCGACAAGCTCATCGCCAACATCCGCAATTCCAACCTGTCGCCGAAACAGCAGCGGCGGCAGCTCGACCTCGTTCAGGAGCTGAACCGCCGGCATGCCGAAAAGCGGCAGAATGACGCGGCCCTCGAAGCCCGCATCCACTCACTCGAGCTGGCGTACCGCATGCAGATCGAGGCCACCGATGCATTTGACGTTCATCAGGAGCCGAAGCACATTCTGGAAATGTACGGTGAAGGGACGCAGGCGCGGCAGATTCTCGTCGCCCGCCGGCTCGTGGAGCGCGGCGTGCGGTACGTGCAGCTCTGGCATGGCCAGGGGCAGCCCTGGGACAGCCACGACGACATCGAAGTCAACCATCGCCGGCTGGCCGGCCAGTGCGACCGCGCCATCGCCGCCCTCATCAAGGACCTCAAACAGCGCGGTCTGCTCGACGAAACGCTCATCATGTGGGGCGGAGAGTTCGGCCGCACTCCGACGGTCGAATTGCCGCAGCCGGGCGCCAACGCCGGCAAGATCAACGGCCGCGACCACAACCACTACGGCTTCACCATGTGGCTGGCCGGGGGCGGTGTGAAGGGAGGCTACGTGCACGGGGCCACCGACGAATTCGGTTTCGCCGCCGTCGAAAACAAGGTGCACGTGCACGACCTGCACGCCACGGTGCTGCATCTTCTGGGCTTTGACCACACGCGGCTCACCTACCGCTACGCCGGCCGCGATTTCCGCCTCACCGACGTCGAGGGGAATGTCGTGCGGGAGTTGATCGCGTAGTCGGCACGAATCGCCACCCGCTGCCCTCAGAGAGCAGCCAGGCTGTTTTCGTCGCAGCGTTACTCGAACTCGAGCGCCCCCCGTGTGATCCCCACCTGGTTGAGGACTTTCAGCTCGTGCCACATCCGCGGCCCCGAATCGAGCCCGCCGAGTACCCGGGCATACGTGTCGAGCAGGGCCTGAGTTTCGCTGCGGGTCTCGCGCAGAAGCTCCACGCGGAAGCGGGTGATGCCTCGCGCAATCAGGCGCGGAACGTAGGGGGCCGCCGACTGGGCGTGGGCGTTGAAGAGCGTATTCCGGCAGCCGACGTCGGCCGCCAGCGGATGCGCTTCGCCGACATGATCTCGCAATTCAACCCGGTGCCGGTCGCAGGGGCGGCTGCAATCGTGAAAATCTTTTCCATTCG
>JBLMWR010000590.1:0-5667 GCA_050257335.1 Deltaproteobacteria bacterium
CGCCACGCGCGTGACGTTCCAGCCGTAGGCTGCGAACCGGCCCCCCACGTTTTCGCTGAAGGCGAGGTCGGTCTTCCCTTCAATCGTGATGCGATTGCTGTCGTAGATCCAGCACAGGTTGGCCAGTTTCAGGTGACCGGCGAGGGATGCCGCCTCGCTGGCGACCCCCTCCATCATGCAGCCGTCGCCAAGGACGGCGTACACGCGGTAGTTGAACATCTCGAAGTCGGGGCGGTTGAAGACGCTCGCCATCCAGCGGCCGGCGAGCGCCATGCCGACGCTGTTAGCCGCCCCCTGCCCGAGCGGACCGGTCGTCGTTTCGACGCCAGAGGTCCAGCGGTATTCAGGGTGGCCCGGGCACTTGCTGTCGAGCTGGCGGAAATGCTTGATGTCGTCGAGGGTCACCGACGGGTCGCCGGGGACTTCGTACTTGCGGTTGACCGCCTTGACCTGCGCCAGATGGAGGAGCGAGTACAACAGCATGGAGGCGTGCCCCGCCGAGAGGACGAAGCGGTCGCGGTTGGGCCAGATCGGGTCGGCCGGGTCGAAGCGCAGAAAGCGTTGCCACAAGAGGTATGCCATCGGCGCCATTCCCATGGGAGAGCCGGGATGGCCGGAATTGGCCTGCTGCACGGCGTCCATGGCAAGCGTGCGGATGGTGTTGATGCAGAGCTGGTCGAGATTGCTGGTGGTCATAGTCGCCTCGGGGTTTTCATTGAGATTTCCCCCTAATATGGCGAATCCTTCGTTCCCGTACCAGTTTCGGGATGTAACATCGGTGATTTCTGATGGAAAAGAACGGAACCGTGGATGACGCGGGACACCGCGGTTGCCGGGCCTGGTCTCGTTCCCAGGCCCTGCCTGAGGACGAGTGACCGGACCCGCGGTTCTCTGGTTCAACGGCGAGTCAATCGAGCCGCCGCAGGCTCGTCGAGCAGCCAGGTTAATTCGCCCTCGGCCGGCGCGATCCGCGAAGCCGGGTATTTATCGCCGCCAGTCGGGCCGTCGAGAATTTCTTTGACAACGTGCGCCTTCTTCTCGCCGGCCGCAAGAAAGACGACGTTGTGCGCCGCATTCAAAAGCGGAAACGTCATCGTGACGCGATTCACGCTCGGCGGCAGAACGCCCGGCGGACTCCATGTCACCCACCGGTCATCAACATCCACGGCAGGCTTGCCTTGGAAAAGCGACGCCGTGTGACCGTCGTCTCCCACTCCCAGCAGCACCAGATCGAACCGCGGCGGGGGCGCGCTGTCGGGGGCCTGCTCGAAGAATCGTCCCAGTTCGCGGCTGTAGGCGGCGGCTGATTCAGCCGGCGTTGGTTCTGCAGTCGGGATCGGAAATACCTGCGAAGCCGCGACAGCGACGCGTGAAAGCAACACTCGTTGCACCATCCTGTAATTGCTGGCAGGATCCCCGGGCGGAACAAACCGCTCGTCGCCGAAGAAGAAGTAAACCTTCGACCAGTCGATCGCCGGGACCCGCTCGGGCCCGGCGAGAAGCGAATAGGTCGTTTTGGGAGTCGAACCGCCGGCAAGCACGAGCGTAAAGCGCCCGCGCTGGAGAATGGCTTTGCGTGCAACGTCTGTCAGCAGATCGGCGGCGCGCTCCGCCAGGAACCCGGCATTGGCACAGATTTCGACTGTCGTATCAGGCATCCCGACATCATAGCGTCGAGTGTCGTTGTGCACGAAGCCTGAACTGCGCTGACTGACACAAGAAATGGGCGATCTCGAAGACGATGTCGCGGGCGCAACCCGCCCGACGAAGCTACGAACCGCTCATGTTGTTGCTCACGTTCGAAAACGTGTTTTGGGTCACGCTGCCGAGCTGTTCGATCGCGACAAAGCAGGCGAGGATGATCAGGGCCAGCATGATGGCGTATTCGACCGCCGTCGGGCCCTCTTCGGAAGCGAGAAAACGCCTGACGCTGGAGGCAAATCGGAGCATGATCGCACCTCGATTGAGAAGCCCGGCCCGTTTCAAATCGGCCGTCATGAAAGCCTACACCGCACGGCCACGCAGTCAAGAATTCGTCCAGCCCTTCGTTCGCCGATTCTGCACGAAGTCGTGCACACGACGGTAGTTATCAGACGTGCGGTCGGTAGGTTGCGGAATTTCCTGCATTGGAATCCCGGCTGTTGCCGATTGGAAACTGTTTCCGAATCGAAACGTGCCGGTTGCAGCACCCGGGCTGCTCCGCAGCAGCCGGGGTGCTTTCTGCGTGCGAGCCGCAAGATCACGCCACCACCCGCGATGCCGTGGTCTGGACCTGGCGCGGAAATCCCGTGTATAATCCCCCTCCGTGCCGTGCGTCACGGTTTAGTCCTCTTTTTCACGAAAGGAACCATGCCATGAGAAGTCTGCTGGTCCCTTCCGCAGTTTTGCTGATGGCCGCCGGCGGGGCGGCTTTCGCTGCGGAGGAGCTCAAGTCGGGGTTGCAGGTCGGCGAACGGACCTCCCCCTACAACATCCGGGATATTACCGGACCAAACGCCGGTAAAACCCTCTGCTATCGCTGACGCTACGGCGGTCGTCCGGTGGTCAACGTCTTTGCACGCGAGATCACCGACAACTTGACCAGTCTGGTCAAGCAGATCGACGAGAAAATCGGCGCCAACAGCGATCAGAAAATGGCCGGGTTCGTCGTCCTCCTGACGGACGACCCCGATGCCGCCGAGCCCAGGCTCAAAGAGCTGGCCGAGAAGCACAAGATCGAAAATACCCCGCTGACGGTTTATGACGGCCTGGCCGGTCCCGAGGACTACAAGATCGCCGAGAAGGCCGACGTCACCGTCATGATGTGGGTCGGGGGCGAGGTCAAGGTCAACCACGTCTTCCAGAAAGGGAAGCTCGACAAGAAGGCGGTGGCGCAGATCGTAAAGGACACGGCAAAGATCCTGAAGGACTGAGCCTCCGTCACGTTTTTAGTCCGGTCACTCCGTGACCGGACGGGATGTCGTGCTAATTGCCGGCCCCGCCGGCAAGCAATGCTCGATGCGACGTGCGCTCTACGGCAATTCGGCCGGGAGCGCAGCCCGCACGTCCGGAGGGAAATGGAACCACAAACCGCCCTGTCACGGAGTGACCCGGCTGCGATCACCCGCCTCCACTTCGGAGGCGGGTTTTTTCTTGGAAATTGGTATCATCAGCTTGTTGGCCGATCCGCGCGATACCGTCGAAAACCGACCTTGAATTTGTTCTTGCAGGAGTCCACAACATGACCCACTCGTCCGGTATTCTGTCGCCGCTCTCCCTCACCACCGCCGTCGTCGCCCTGGGGACGGCGTTCGTCGCCTGTGCGGCGTTCGTCGACGAATACAAAAGCGGGATCGACTGGCCCGAGCCAAAGATCGTAAACCCCGGCCCCGTCGGCGGTCCGCCGTCCGACGCTGTCGTGCTGTTCGACGGCAAGGACCTGTCGAAGTGGAACGGCGGGGAGAAGTGGGAAATCAAGGACGGCTACGCCGTCGCCCGCGAGACGGGAATCACCACGAAAGACGGCTTCGGCGACTGCCAGTTGCACGTCGAGTGGGCGACACCGGCGGAAGTGAGCGGCGAGGGGCAGGGGCGCGGCAACAGCGGCGTGTATCTCATGGAACGCTACGAGGTGCAGATTCTCGATTCCTACGAGAACAAGACCTATTTCGACGGCCAGGCGGCGTCGATCTACAAACAGCGCCCGCCGCTGGTCAACGCCTGCCGCAAGCCGGGCGAATGGCAGGCCTACGACATCATCTTCACCGCTCCGCGCTTCGACGCGTCGAAGAAGCTCGTCAGTCCCGCCTATGTCACGATCCTGCACAATGGAGTCCTGGTCCAGAACCATTTCGAGCTTCTCGGCGCGACGTTCTACGACCGCCCGCCCGCGTATGAGGCGCACCCCGACAAGGCCCCCATCCACATCCAGTTCCACGGCAACCCGGTCCGGTTCCGGAACATCTGGATTCGACACCTGTAGCCGGGTCGCTCCGTGCCCCGGCGGTTTGTGCATCCAATTGATTTCCGGCGTGCGAACGGCGCTTCCGGGCCGTTTGCCGCGAAGCGCGAGCTGGATCAATCGTTGCTTGTCGCCTGGATTGGCAAGTCACCCACGATAACGTCCGCTCACGGAGTGACCGGACTACATGCAGATTTCGCCGCGTTTTCATCAGGGATTCACGCGCTGCTGCTATCAAGTCGTCCGTCATCACTCGCATCAAATCCTCACGGCGATGGAGACGTCCATGCTGGTCCTCACGCGGAAGGCAGGGGAGTCGATCCACATCGGCAACGGGATCGTCATCAAGGTGCTCGACGTTCGGCCCAGCCGCGTCCGGCTGGGAATCGATGCTCCGCTGTCGGTGCGCGTGCAGCGGGAAGAGCAGCGATGCCGGTCGGAAAACCGGGACTTTGCCGGAGTCCGTCCCTGTGATGCTGCGGCGGGCGTTTTCTGACAGCCCTGCCGCCGAGGTTCGTGAAGATTTGATGAAATCCCCATATTCTGCGAACTCCGGGTTGAAAAAACGGAAGGCGATTGCACCGTCAACCCGGCATAAAAAAAACGCTTGAACTCCGGAATGCGCGCCGGCAAAATATCGCCATCGGGCTTGCCGACCTTCATTTCCGGAGTCTGCACAATGGCGTCGCGACAGCTCTCTGAACGGATTGTAGACGTGCTCTCGACGTGCGCGGCCGACCCCTCCGGGTGGCCCGCCGACCTGCGCGGGGATTGCTCCCTGATTCATGCCCGCTTTGAGGCGATTAAGCTCGACGTCGGCGAATCGCAGGCGTGGCGGCAGGCGAAAGCCGAGTGGATTCGGGCCAAATTGAGGGAAGCAGGGATGGCGCGGATCGTCTACCACTTCCGCGACAGTGTTCCGCTCAAGGGCTGAGCCGCCTTCGGGATTCCCCTCGTCGTCCGTCGCCCTCTCATTTTCGGGCTGCGACTGTGCGGAACAGATCGCCATTGACGTAAATCCCCGAGATTGCGATATATACCGCACTTTCCAATGCCTCCGAAGTCGTTTCGCGGCTGCGCGGCGGCGTTCGATCAATTCAAGACGCGGGTCGCCAGGGGATTTCGAGTCACATTATGCCACCGATCGGTGAGCTGCTGCGGGGCGCCGTATCCGGGCAGAGCAGGCGCCCGTCCGCCGCGGGAGACCAGACCATGACCGTTGAAGAACGTCTCACAAAGCTCGAAAAATCGCAGCGCAAGTGGAGGTATCTGAGCCTCGGGCTGGTGGCGACCTCTGTGGCGCTGGCCGGCGGACTGGCCTGGGATTTCCTCGGCGTCCGCGGGACCGTGCGTGCCAAGCGGCTGATCGTCGTCAACGAACGGGGGACGGCGATCGAGCTCGACACCACGACCGAAGGGGACGGAATCATCAGCATTCACGATTCGCTGAACGTCCCGCGGGCGCTCCTCGGCAATTCGCGGAAAGGTTTTGGAACGCTGGAGCTGTACAGCGGCGGCCAGCAGAAACTCGTCAGCATCGGCGGCAGCGGGTCCGGCGGCCAGATCGTCGTCTTCAACAACTCGGGGGTCAAAGTCATCCATGCCCAGGCGAGCAAGACGAACTCGGGGGCCATCGCCGTCAACGACTTCGACGGCAATCTGGCGCATGGGCTGTTCGGCGATCGACGCTGAACATCACGATTTTGCGATTTGACTGTGCAGGTCGC
>JBLMWR010000591.1:0-6933 GCA_050257335.1 Deltaproteobacteria bacterium
GGAAGCGGCCCGGCGAAACCTCTCGATTCGCGCGATCGAAGGCTCGATGGACGACCTGACGATGCTGGCCGACGAAAGTTTCGACGTTGTCCATCAGCCCGTGAGCACCTGTTACGTTCCCGACGTGGCCGCCGTTTACCGCGGGGTGGCGCGCGTGCTGCGCGACGGGGGACTGTACATCAGCCAGCACAAGCAGCCTGCCAGCCTGCAGATCGTCGAGCGCGACGCCGCCGACCGGTACGTGCTGGGCGTGCGGTACTATCACGAGGGTCCCCTTCCGCCGGTCGGCGACACGACCTACCGCGAATCCGGGACCGTCGAGTTTCTGCACCGCTGGGAGGAGCTGGTGGGGGGCCTGTGCCGGGCCGGATTCGTAATCGAAGACCTGCGCGAGCCCTGCCGGGCCGACGCGCGGGCTCCGGCCGGCCATTTCGGGCATCGCGGGCAGTTCGTCCCCCCCTACCTGCGGATCAAGGCCCGCCGCACGCCCCGGGGCTGCATCGCCCCACCCGCTCCGGTGTTGTGGACGCCATAATTCCGGGAGGCGGGGCCTGAGCAGCACAAGCCCGGTGCGGCCTGCCCGATCGGGCTTTCGCCGCGAAACATTCACAGAATCCCGTCTTGACGAGAATCGGCAGGTATGCAAAATACCGCGACTTCAAGACCGCCTTCCGTAATCGGCTGACTGTCCGGGACGCCCCAGAGGCTTCCGGAGCGGGGTGACGAACGGAGTTTTCACCTCGGCGGAAGCGGTTCGACCGGCCCACGCAAAGGAGTGCACCCGCCGTGAGAAAATTCATTCTGATCGCCGCCGGCTTTCTCTGCCTGGGCGGGGGCTCCTACTTCCTGAGCGCCACCTGGGGCGCGCCGACGAAGGACACGGCCGAAGAAGTCCCGCACCGCGTGGGGCTGATCGACATCAGTTACGTCTTCTCGAAATACGAGAAATTGAAATCGGAACTGGAGGAACTGCGGGCGGAGTACAAGGAAGCCAGCGCGGGCCTCATCGCGAAGCAGAAACAGGGCCAGGCACTTCAGGAGGAGATCAACGAGTTCACCCCGGACAGCCCGGAGTTTGAGTCGCGTCGCAACCGGCTCGTCAAGCTGTCTAACGAGCTGGCCAGCGACAAAAAGCTGATGGATATGGACTTTCAAAAGAAGGAGGCCAAGAAATACCACACGGCGTATCTGGAGATTCAGGACGCCGTCGAGAAATTCTGCGACCGCTACAAATTCACCGTCATCATCCGCTTCAGCCGCACCGACCCCGGCAGCACCGATCCGCAGCGCGTCTCTCAACTCCTCAACCAGCCGGTCGTCTACCATCGCAAACGCGACGATCTGTCTCAGGGAGTGCTCGACTATCTGAACCAGAGGTACCTGAAGTCGGCCGGGGGGGGCGAGGGCAAGTCGGCTGCCGGAGAAAGCCGGCCGATGACGAACAAGCCCGCGAAGAAGGACGCCAACCTCAAGGGCGCCTCTGGAACCGATCGCTGACTCACGAGGTCGTCGCACCGCAGCCTGGCGGGCTATGGTGCGGCCGCCTGTCCTCTCCCGGAGCGGAGCTCGCATGCAACAGCGGTCACAGCGGTCACAGCGGACAATCGAGCGGACGGCGTCGGTTTCCGGCGTCGGGTTCCTGACCGGCGCCGACATCACGCTCCGTTTTCTCCCCGCCTCGCCGGGGCACGGCATCGCCTTTCAGCGCACCGACCGGCTCTACGCCCCGCCCATTCCGGCGCTGGTGTCGTACACCGTTCCGCGGCAGCGGCGCACGGCGATCGCCCGTTGCGGCGTGGCGGTGGAAATGATTGAGCACGTCATGGCCGCCCTCGCCGGCCTGCAGATTGACAACTGCCTGGTCGAGCTCACCGGTCCCGAGCCCCCCGGCTGCGACGGTTCGAGCCTGCTGTTCGCCGAGCGCCTGCTCGAAGCGGGCATCGTCGAACAGGGAGTACCGCGCGAGCGGCTGGAGCTGCGGCACACCGTGTGCGTGCAGGGCGAAGGCGCCGCGCAGAGCGTCCGCGGGGGCCCGGCTTCCGACGGCCGGCTGCGCATCAGCTACACGCTCGATTACGGGCCCGATTCCCCGATCGGACAGCAGCACTGCAGCGTCGTCGTCTCCCCCGAAACCTTTCTTTCGCAAATCGCCTTCGCCCGCACGTTTCTGCTGGACCACGAGGCCCAGGCGCTGCGCGCCCAGGGATATGGCAAGCGGACGACGCCCCGCGACCTGCTCATTTTTGGCCCCCACGGGCCGATCGACAATACGCTCCGCGCTCCCGACGAATGTGCCCGCCACAAAATCCTCGACTTCATCGGCGACCTGGCGCTGGCCGGGTGCGATCTGGCCGGTTTTGTGGAAGCCCGCCGGTCGGGACATCAGTTGAACGCCGAATTCGTACGCCGCACGAAGCTCGCCCACGCCGAGACGGTCTGGCCCGGCACGGCCCTCAAGGCGGCCTGAGAGGCCGTGATCCCCCATCTTTGACCCGGAAACGGAACATGGCCCGAGACATCTCTCCCCTGGCGCACGTCGATCCCGGAGCAGAACTCGGCGACGACGTGCACGTCGGCCCGTTCTGCGTCATCGGCCCTCATGTACGGATCGGCGACCGGTGCCGCTTCGACAGCCACGTCGTCGTCACCGGGCATACGACGATCGGGGCCGACAACCGCTTCTTTCCGCATTGCGTCATCGGGGCCGAGCCGCAGGACTACAGTTACAAGGGCTCGCCGACGCGGGTCGAAATCGGCGACGGAAACACGTTTCGCGAGGGAGTCACCGTCAACCGGGGCGCGGAAAAGGAAGACCACGTCACGCGGATCGGGAACCAGAACCTGCTGATGGCCAACTGCCACGTGGCCCATAACTGCCACATCCACGATCACGTCCTGCTCGTCAACGGCGTGCTCCTGGGAGGGCATGTGCACATGCACGACTGGGCGACCGTCTCGGGGAATTCGGTCGTCCACCACTTCTCGACGCTGGGGACGGTCTCGTTCGTGGGGGGCGGGTGCCGCGTCCCCACCGACGTGCCCCCCTACATGCTCGCGGCAGGAAGCGACGATCCATGCATCGCCACGATCAACTTCGTGGGAATGCAGCGCCGCGGAATTTCCGCCGAAACGATCGGCGCCATCCGCCAGGCGCATCGACTGATCTACCGGCAGCACAAGAAGCTGGAAGAGGTGCGGGAGATCTTCGCCGCGGAGCTTGGCGATTGTCTGCCGATCGAACTTGTCCGGCTGCTCGACTTCCTGGACCGGCAGCAGATGGGAAAGAACGGCCGCGCCGGCGAGGCCCGCCGGGACGCCCCCCCCGCGGCGGCCGGGGACGGGCAGGAAATTCGGAGAGCGGCATGAGGACGTTGCGGATGGCGGTCGTCGGGACGGGCGCCCTGGGACGCCACCACGCGCGGATCCTCGCAGAGTTGCCCGGAGTCGAGCTCGTGGCTGTTGCCGACACGAACGAACAGGCCGCCGCCGAGACGGCCCGGCGCTGCGGGACCCGCTCGACGGCCGACTACCGTGAGCTGCTCGACCAGGTCGAGGCGGTGGTGGTCGCCGTCCCCACGTTTGCCCATCGCCTCGTCGCCGGCGATTTTCTCGCCGCCGGAGTCGATGTCTTCGTCGAGAAGCCGATCGCTGCCGGCGTTGACGAGGCCCGGGAGCTCGTGGAGCTGGCCGCGCGGCACGAAGCGCTGCTGCAAGTGGGACACGTCGAACGGTACAACCCGGCGCTGGTCGCCGCCCGGCCGTTTCTGCGCGACCCGAAATACATTCGCGCCGAACGGGTCAGTCCCTTTTCCTTCCGCTCGACCGACATCGGCGTCGTGCACGACATGATGATTCACGACATCGACCTCGTCCTCGACCTGGTCGCAGCGCCGGTCGTCGGCGTGCAGGCGCTCGGGGTCGGCATTCTGGGAGAGCTTGAAGACTGCGTGCAGGCCCGGCTTGTGTTCGCGAACGGGTCGATCGCCGATCTGGCCGCCAACCGCGTCAGCCCGGTCACCAGCCGGTGGATGCAGGTCTGGGGGGCGGATGGGTGCGTGCAGCTCGATTTCGCCGCCCGCGAGGTCGTCCGGTACAGTCCGGGGCCCGCGCTGCGGTTCGGAAGCGGGCCGCTGGAAAAAGCCCGGCAGAAAGGGGCCGACATCGAGAAGCTGAAGGGGGAGATCTTCGGAACGTTCATTGACGTGCATAAACCCAATGTCGTCCCTTGCGACCAGTTGACCGAGGAACTGGTGGAATTCACCGGGTGCGTCAGAACACGGAAAGCCCCGCAGGTCGGCGGAGAGGCCGCGCTGGAGGCCATGCTGGTCGCCGGCAGAATCCTGGAGCAGGTCGCCTCGCCCCCGTGGGCCGCCACGGGAATCGCCCCCCGCCGCCAGGCCGGCTGAGCAGCGCAACTGCTTGACGACAAATGACAAACGACAAACCTCTCACGCTGACGAACTTGACCGAATCTTTCCGGCAGGCGATAATACGGGACTCGCAAGAGCGCGACATCTCGATGGACCCTAGCCTGGAAGAGTCGAGGAGTGATGAAGAAGACAGAACTTGCCGAATTTCGGGATCTGCTCGAGGACATGCAGGCCCGTTTGCGGGGTGATGTGCACCAGCTCACCAAGGAAGCCCTGGGAACCGATCGGCACGACGGGGGGAGCGAATCGAAGAGCCCGACGCACATGGCCGAGCTGGGCAGCGACACGTTCGAGCAGGATTTTTCGCTGTCGCTGGCCGCCAACGAGCAGGAAACCCTCTCGGAGATCTCCGCCGCCCTGCAGCGCATCAAGGACGGCTCGTTCGGCTTGTGCGAAATCTGCACGAAAGAGGGAAAGTCTCCAGCTCAGGCGGCGATCCCCAAGCCGCGCCTGCGGGCCATTCCCTACGCGCGGACGTGCTTCGAATGCGCCAAGAAGCGCGAAGGTTTCTGACCATGCGAGTCGTCCCGTTCAGCCGGTACTGGTGCTTCGGCATTCTGGCTCTGGGGGGCATCGCTTCGGACCTGATCTCGAAGTCGCGCGTGTTCGCCGGCCTGGGGGCCCCCGAACGGAGCAGCGACTGGTTCTGCCGCACCGACTTCCTCTGGGGCCGGTTTGAATTCCGGCTGACGACCGTCTTCAACCAGGGGGCGTTGTTCGGCATCGGCCAGGGCTTCGGTTGGCTGTTCGCGGGCCTGAGCATCGTCGCCGCCGCGGGGATCGTCTACTGGCTGTTCGTGCGGGGCGAGGCCCGCAGTTGGTGGCTGACGGTCACCCTGGGACTGATTCTGGCGGGCGCGCTGGGGAATCTCTACGATCGGCTCCACCTGCACGGCTGGACGAAAGCCGACGGAACGCCGCAGTATGGCGTCCGCGATTTTCTCGACTGCACGATACCGGGCATCGAGTTTTCCGGCTCGCTGCGGCCGCGGCTGGTGCGGGAATATCACTGGCCCGTTTTCAATCTGGCCGACGTGTACCTGGTGACGGGGGCCGTCATGCTGACCCTGTATTCATTCGCGACGCCGTCGCGGAAAGAACAGCCGGCCCCATCTCCGGGCCAGCCTGCGGCCGCCGAAACGGCCACACGCGAACGAGCGGCTGTATGAGGCAGCGATCGGCCGATCGGCACGACACGCTCACGCCGGCTGCGCCTCGAAAGGGCTCTTGGCGGCCCCGGCTCCGCGGGCGCACAGGAGGATCCCCAGCTCATACAGGATGCACAGGGGAACCATCATGAGCATCATGCTGACCGGATCGGAGGGAGTCAGCACCATGGAGATAAAGGCAATAATCAGAATCGCGTGACGCCGCTTTTCGCGGTACAGCTTGATATTCACGAGCGAAATCCGTTCGAGAAACAGCATGACGAGCGGCAACTGAAAGCTGACCCCGAACATCACCGACACCATCAGGGCAAAGGTGATCCAGGTGCTCATCTTGATCTCGGGACGCAGGTGGAGCCAGTCATTGAACCCGAAGAGGAATTGCAGCACGATCGGAATCACCACGAAAAAGCAGAGCGCGGCGCCTCCCAGGAACAATCCGACGCTCATGGGAAAATACGTGTACACGTACCGGCGCTCGTGGGTATAGAGCCCCGCCCCGATAAACAGCCACAACTGATAGAGGATCCAGGGGCCGGAAATGATGACGCCGACGATCAGCGACACCTTCATGTAGATCATAAAGGCTTCGTCGGGCCCGTCGGTCCGGGGAATCAGGTTTTCGTCTCGCAGGTGGGCAATGAGCTTCCACAGCTCCGTGTTTTCCAGCGAGACGTTGATGCTCGCCGGTTTCGCGCTCTCCTCCGGCAGCGGGAACGATTGCGGTGCAATTTCGTGGAGTTGCGTGAGAAGATCGCGCGCGTCGATGGGGATGATCATCGCCGGATCGACCTCCTTGTCGGCCCCGGCCGCGGCGCTGTTCGTGCCGCTCCGCGACAGGCTCGTCCACCAGTCCTTGAAGCTCTGCACCAGCGACTTATCGATCGTTTCGGGGGTCTTGTTGGTGTACTTCGACATCGCTTCCGTCACCGGGCGCTGAATGGCGACGATAACGTAATTCGAAAAGAAAAACGCGGCGACGGTGCCGATCACCAGCCCCACGATCGCCTTCCACAGGTGGAAGCGCAGCACCTCCAGGTGCTCGCCGAACGTCATTGTCGAATCGTCGAAAAGATCTTTCTTGGCCATACATCACCCTTGTGCGTGGGGGCCGCGGAACCGTTAAGGAACCACACACCGGGCGGGACATGTCGCAGGCTGGGCGGGAAGAGAAAACCGCCCCCGTGAACACCTCCGCTCGATCGGCCCGAAGCGGGCGAATTCGCCGCTTCCGGGGCCGGGCCCACTGTGTGGTGTCCACTCGCGTCGCCCGCTGGAGAGAGCAGGAAGGTTGAGCGGTTGTTGATGTGATTGTAAACGAATCGGCCCCGGATGCA
>JBLMWR010000592.1:0-5113 GCA_050257335.1 Deltaproteobacteria bacterium
AGTTTGCTGCGGCGGTAGGCGGCGAAATCCCCGTGGTAGTCGAAGTGGTCCTGGGTGATGTTGGTGATGATGGCGGCGTCGAGCAATGTGCCGGCGGTGCGGCGCTGATCGAGCGCGTGGCTCGACAGCTCCATGGCCGCGTGCGTCGTCTTCAGCGACACCATGGCCGCCAGGCGGCGCGCGAGGCCGGCGGGGTCGGGCGTCGTCAGGTTCGACGATTCACGGGCGACGCCGTCGCTGTATTCGATCGTTCCCAGAATCCCCGTCTGGCGTCCGGACGCGTGCAGAATCGAGCGGATCAGCCAGGTCGTTGTCGTTTTCCCGTTCGTCCCTGTCACGCCCGCCAGTCCCAGGTGCCGCGCCGGGTGGCCCATCAGCGCCGACCACAACTCGGCATACGCGCGGCGGACGTCGGCGACGATGCACTGCGGCACAGCCACGTCGGCCTGGGGGCAGTCCACGAGCAGGGCCGCGGCCCCCCGCTCAATGGCGTCGCGGATATGCTGATGGCCGTCGGATCGCGTTCCGCGAATGACGGCGAAGAGCGAATTCGGGCGGCACTCGGTGCTGCGGTCGGTGACGTCGCTGCAATGGATGTCGCCGCAGCCCACAAAGCTGGCCTGCGGAAACAGGCGCCGCAGGTTGACCGCGACGGGAAGGTGCGGCACCCACTGCAACATCGGAATCGACGGGTCGCTGCTCATGAACGCGGGCACTGGCGGTCAAAGGATGTATGAAAGCGCTGTGACGGTTTGCGTCCGTGCTCCGTCACAGCGCGCAATTCGATTCCCTAGGCACGTACTGAGGGGATCGTCGTCGGACTCCGTTCCGAGCGGCGGACGTGGCCGTGAACAGGTGGGAATCGAGGCGAGACTGGTGTGAAGTTTTGAAGTTGTTGTTTGCGGATGTGCTTGGTGAAAGCGGGGGCATTCTCAACATTCTGTAAAAACCGTCAATCGCGTTTTGACATTTTTTCAGCGGATTTGTAAACGTTACACGAACTCGATCTGTTTCCGCGAAATCCCGCATGAACTACTTTGCGCACGCCATCCGTTTTCTCGACCGCCCCTATTTTCTGGCGGGGACGGCGCTCCCCGACTGGCTTTCGGTCGTCGATCGCCGCGTCCGCCTGCGGGCCCGCAACGTCGAACCGTTTTCCACCGGCAGCGGCGTGCCTTCGGCCGAAGTCGCCGCCGGCGTGCTGCAGCATCTCGAAGACGACGCCTGGTTTCACAGGACTCCCGCGTTCGCCGTCGCCAGCGCGGAACTGACCGTTTTGTTTCGCGCAGCGCTCCCACCCGATGACCGCCATCGTCCCGCGTTTCTGGGGCACATCCTCACCGAGATGCTTCTCGACGCGGTCCTCATCGAGCGCCATCCCGAGCGGTTGGCCGGCTACTACGCCGCCCTCGCACAGCTTGATGCGCGTATCGTCGAAGAATCGGCCAACCGCATGGCCCGGAACACGACCGACCGGCTGCAGGCATTTATCCCGCTGTTCACCCACGAGCGCTTCCTCGCCGACTATCTCGACTCGAAACGTCTGCTGCTGCGCTTGAACCAGATCATGCACCGCGTGAAATTGAACCCGCTTCCGGCCGGCCTGGAAACCGTTCTCGGCGAAGCCCGGCACATCGTGCGAAGCCACGCGAGAGGACTCTTGCCCGAGGATTTCGTCGAGTAGCATGGGCCTGGAAGCCCATCCCACGGGTTGCCTCGCCGCCGGATTGCCGGTATGTTGGCGGTGCGTTCCCCCGCTGAACCGAAAACGACGAGGACTGCGAAATGAAGTACGGCCTGAACATGCTGCTGTGGACGACCGACGTCAACGAAACGCACTACCCGCTGCTCGAAAAAATCAAGGGGTGGGGGTATGACGGCGTCGAGTTGCCGATCTTTGAGCTTGACGTCCCCCGCTTCACGATGCTGGGAGAGAAGCTCGATGCGCTGGGCCTGGAGCGCACGGCCGTCACCGTGTCCACGGGAGAGGCCAATCCGATTTCCGATTCTCCGGCGGTGCGGCAGGCCGCGGTCGATCGACTGAAAAAAGTGATCGAAATCTGCCACGCGGCCGGAGTCCAGAAGATCTGCGGGCCGTTCCACTCGGCAATCGGCCAGTTCAGCGGCAAGGGGCCGACTTCAGACGAGTGGAAATGGGGCAAGGAGACGATCGCCGCCGTGGCCGATTTTGCCCGCGAGGCCAACGTCACGCTGGTCCTGGAATACCTGAACCGGTTCGAATGCTACTTTCTGAACTGTGCCGCCGACACGGCCCGTTTTGTCAAGGAAATCAACCACACTCATGTCCGCATGATGTACGACACGTTCCACGCCAATATCGAAGAGAAGAACGCGGCGGCGGCGATCAAGGGGTGCGCGCAGTTCGTGGTGCACGTCCACATTTCCGAGAACGACCGTTCCACCCCCGGGGAAGGGCACGTCGACTGGGATACAACGTTTAAGACCCTTAAGGAAATGTTCTACGACGGCTGGCTCGTCGTGGAAGCCTTCGGGCTGGCCCTTCCCGCGCTGGCCGCAGCCACCAAAATCTGGCGGCGGATGTATCCCTCCGAAGAGTACCTCGCCACGCGCGCCTTGCGGTTCATGAAGTCCCGCTGGGAAGGGTGAGGGATTCATCAGTGGTCAGTTGCTGACGAACCACTGACTACGGACTACTGACAACTGCCCCCGGACTGATTTGACTCCGCCTCCCCAGCCGATATGATTAGGGTGTGCATTTCACCTGCGCAACCCGGGGGCGATTGGATTCGACTGGATTACCGCAAGTCGAAGTGGCGTGCCGTGGTTGATCAGTTGGCCACGTAAAAAGCTGATCACATCATAACTGCTGAAAAGCAATTCGCGTTGGCTGCCTAATTGACGGCAGTCCCGGCTCAGGAATCCCCGTCTGAGGAGTCCGAAGGCCGGTCACAAAATCAGGCTGGCGCCGCGTCAATGTCCACTACGCGCGGCGCGAGACACGTGGTGGGCTGGTCCGGGACGGGCCTTGTCGGTTGAGACTGTCCCGGCGAACACAATCAATCGAATACGCACGTAGAGGCTTCGTCCGAGGAATCACAGGACGCGGGTTCGATTCCCGCCGCCTCCATTTTGGAATTCGCAAGTCATTGCAGCAAAAGGAGTTGCAAAAACATGGGACGCGGGTTATTTACCCGCAGCCCCTTTTAATGTTGGTGCAGCGTCCATCGGCGCAAATTTCATGTCAGCAAGGAATTGCACCGTGAAGACTGCGACGCGCACCGCGTCCTCTATCACGATATCACCGACGTCATACCCATCTCAAATGCTGACAATCTGCTGACACGGTTTTGTCCGCCATTGGCGCACGAAGGTCGGCAAGCCACGCGCGCGAAACGTCGCCTTCGTGCGCCCGCACGCTACCTTTGGTCGGCCCACCGTAACCGGCTGACGAGATCTGGGAGATTGTCGGCGATCAAGTCCGGCGGTGGACTCGCACCTTCGAAGTCGCCGCGAGTGCTGATTCCGGTCAGGACTCCCGCTGTCCACAGACCCAGCGCCATGGCGCCTGAAATGTCCGTGTCGTATCGGTCGCCGACCATCAGGGTTTGCTCGGCGCTCACGTTCAGTCGTGCCATCGCCTGCTCATAGATGCCTCGATTCGGCTTGCCGATCACGAGCGGTTGCTGACCACTGGCAGCGGCCAGGAGTGCCAAGATACTGCCGGCTCCCGGCAGCGGGCCTCGCTCGCTGGGATAAGTCGGATCGGGGTTCGTACCGATGAACTTGGCACCACCACGAATGGCGAGCGTCACATTGGCCAGTTCTTCGTACGTCAGTTTGAAATTGATCCCCGCCACGGCGTACGTCGCCGCGTTGGAATCAGTTGTCAATTCGAACCCATTCTTTTGAAGCGCGACTTTCAATCCGTCCTGCCCTACCACGATGACCGGACCGCCTGGCCAACCATGATTGGTGACTTGCTCGGCCAGCCAGCAGGCGGTCGCCTCGGCGCTTCCCAGAACCCGTTCTGGCCCAACATGAATGTCCATCCTGGCCAACCGCTCGACAAACTGTTCGGCAGTCATATTGGGATTATTCGTGACGAACAGAAATGAACGGCCAGTCAAAGTCAAATAATCGATCGCTTCCTGAACACCGGGCAATGGCCGATTGCCGACGTAGATTACGCCGTCCATGTCAAACAACGCGCCGCGTACCGTACGCAGTCCGGCAAGGTCACGCGTCATAAACTGGGCCTTTCTTTCGCCGATTATTTGAATCTTCGCTGCCGCAACGGCGAACTCGACTGAAATCAGAACGCCCGCGCTCCCATGCGCGGCCAGCGTTCGACGACGACCTTCGTCTGAGTGTAGAACTCGACTGCGTGCCGTCCCTGGGCGTGCAGGTCGCCAAAGAAACTGTCCTTGGATCCGCTGAATGGAAAAAAAGCCATCGGCGAGGCGACCCCGACGTTGACGCCGATATTCCTGGCGACGACTTCATGCCGGAACGTGCGCGCCGCAGCCCCGCTCGATGTAAACAGGCACGCCATGTTTGCGTAGTGGGCCTTGTTGACGAGTTCGATCGCCTCTTCCAGACTATCGACCGCAATGACGCCCAGAACGGGCCCGAATATCTCGGTGCGAGCAATTTCTCCCAGCGGCGCGACATTGTCGAGCACCGTCGGAAACAGGAACGAGCCATTTTCGAAGCCTCCCACCTTCCGTCCGCGCCCGTCCACGCGGGCGATGCCTCCCTCACCGATCCCTGCCGCAATCAGTTTCTCGATCCGCTCCTGGCTCTTCCGTGAAATCACAGGGCCCATCTGGACCCCTTCGTCGGCGCCGTAACCCACACGCCGCTCGGACGCGGCCGCCGAGATCGCCTCGGTGAACGGCCGCCGGGCCTCGCCGACCGTAATTGCCAGCGATAACCCCAGGCATCGCTGTCCCGCCTGTCCGAAAGCGCTGTCGGCGACGTTCTGCGACGCCACTTTCATGTCGGCATCGGGCAGGATGACGACCGGGTTTTTCGCCCCTCCGTTGCATTGAGCGCGCTTGCCTAAAGCAGTCGCCCGTCGATAAATGGCCCGCGCAGTCGCCGACGACCCGACCAATGACACGGCCTGGAC
>JBLMWR010000593.1:0-9280 GCA_050257335.1 Deltaproteobacteria bacterium
GAGGCGCGCCTCGCCGAACTGCAGAACCTGTTCGCCGCCGAGCAGCGCGATCTGGCCAAGTTCGAAGAGCGGCTGCAGAACCTGCAAAACTCGCGGACCCGGCTCGATCAGGAAAGGTTCCAGCGGGACCTGCACCGCGAAGAGGCCGAGCGCCGTTTCCAGATGCTTGCCGGGAAGCGCGACCAGATCGAGATGGAAATCCTCAACACGCACGCCGTGCTGCACGAACTGGCGGCGCAGAAGGAAGTGCTGGCCGGCGAGGTGGGCCGGCTGCAGAAAGATCGCGATTTCGCCCGAGCCCGCCGGGGAGAGCTGGCCGAACGCGAGCTGAACGTCCGCCACCGGCTGCGCGACCTCAAGGACAGGCATCACGCCCTCGACATGCAGACCACCGAAATTCGACACCAGATCGCGACCCTGGAAGAACGGCTCCGCGACGAGTTTCAGATCGAACTGACCGAGGCGGCTGCATCGGGAGCGACGGCACGGGCGAGTGCCGGGCAAAAGTCGCAACGTGAGGATGGCGGAGAGCGCGAGACCGCCGGCACCCCCGAAGGCCCGACGGGGGAGGTCGCGCCGGCCGACGGCGTCGCGGCGGAAGTCTCGGACGAACAGGCGCGGGCGGACGTCGAAGAGCAGATCGGCAGGTTGCGCCGCAAGATCAAGCAGCTCGGCCAGGTGAACTCCGACAGCCTGAAGGAGCTTGACGACCTGGAAACCCGCTACGCGCGGCTCAGCGGCCAGTTGCAGGACCTGGTCGAAGCCAAAAACACGCTCGAAGAGATCATCCGCCGCATCAACCTCGAAAGCAAACGGATGTTCGTCGAAACCTTCGCGCAGATCCGCGAGAATTTTCAGGAGCTGTTCCGCAAGCTGTTCGGGGGGGGCGAAGGGGACGTCGTCCTGGAGAATCCCGATGACGTCCTCGAATGCGGGATCGACGTCGTCGCCCGGCCGCCCGGCAAGGAACTGCGGAGCATCTCGCTCCTTTCCGGCGGCGAAAAGACGATGACCGCGGTCGCGCTGCTTCTGGCGATTTTCAAGAGCAAACCGAGCCCGTTCTGCATCCTGGACGAGGTCGATGCCGCGCTCGACGAGGCGAACGTCAACCGCTACCTGGGAATCATCAAGGAATTCCAGCAGTGGACGCAATTCATCGTCATCACGCACCACAAGCGGACGATGACGGGGGCCGACGTCCTGTACGGCGTGACGATGGAGGAAGCCGGGATCTCGAAACGCATGTCGGTGCGGTTCGAGGACATCAGCGAAGACGGGCATTTCAAAACGCCCGGCCCGGCAGCTCCCCCGGGGGAAGCCACGTCCGCCGCCTAGGAGATTCGGTTTGCGGGCGTTGTGGGACAGTTAAGGACGGGCTGGGGAAGCCCGCCCTGCGGCGGCCGGCGGCGTGGGCCCGCATTCCCCACGCACCGCCCGGTCGCCAGCGCGCCAATCCGAATCACGAATATTTCGTGAAGCAGGGGGGCGCGGCGGGCCTGGCTGACGGCGGGGAACGGCGCAACTGATTGCGGCAAAGTCTGTTAAACACGGCCGTGGCGGTCGCCCGCGACTCGGCCGGTAAAACCGGAATTGACGGAACTCCCGCGGCGCCACGGTTGTTCGTGCCAAAGAACCTAAAGTCAGCACCGGCCGCGGATCGAAAAAATACGTTAGACGGTTAGAGCTGGAATAGGACTAAGAATGCACCCACGCCCTGCGAACGGTGCATTCCACGATTGGCAGCTTCTAATCCGTCGAAAGGGGGGACTCGCCATTTTGAAAGACACGCCACACGCTCTGTGCGGGGTTGTCCCATTCCGGGCATCAGGTCCCTCCTTTCGGCGCCGTTCCGACGCCGCTTTCCCGGCCCCTCTTTTGCGGGCTGCGGATGGAGGCCTGGCCGGTGCCGCGCGAACGGACTTTCTAACGGACGTTTACCCGCACGATCCCCGCCAACGTATGGCGACAGACCGCTGAGGCGACAAACCAACAGCCGTCTTTCGAAACCCGAGACTCGCTTCGACCCAAGACCACGGTGGTTCGCCAAGAGGACCACTAGGCACGGAACGCCGACCAACGTGGTAGAGGTGAGCCTCCAGAGGGCCCGCATCCCTCTGCCCAGTTTGACAGAATAGTCTGGAGAGCCTGCCATGAAAACGATCTTTACTACTGGACAGGTAGCTAAGATCTGTAAAGTAGCCCCCCGCACAGTCAGCAAGTGGTTCGATTCGGGCCGTCTGCGCGGTTATCGCATCCCCGGTTCCCAGGACCGCCGGATCCCGCGTGAGCACCTGATCCGCTTCCTCAAAGAACACGGCATGCCCCTCGGCGAACTGGAAGACGAAGCGGTCGGCAAGATCCTCATCGTCGGCGCCGAAACCGGCATTCGCAATGGACTTAAAGACCAGATGGGCGGCGACACCTTCAAGCTCGATTTCGCCAACAGCGGATTCGAAGCCGGTATTCAGGCCGAGTCGCTGCACCCCGATTGCGTCGTCATCGACTTCATGATGGGCCGCAACGAAGCCGTGATGATCGCCCAGAACCTCCGCAAGAACTCGGAATACCTGGAAACGGTTCTGGTGGGCCTGCTGAGCGACGAAGACAACTCGAGCGGTTTCGATCGCTCCGTCTTCAATGAGACCTTCCGTAAGCCCTTCGACGTGGCCCTCCTCGCCGAACGGATCCGCACGCTCGTCGGACGAAGGAAGCAGCTTGCCTGACCTGTCTCTGCCCGCCGGTTTCGCGCCGGCATGCAGGTACGGGTGGCACGCAGCCAGGGACGGCGCCGCGTGAACCCGGCTGGCGCGACGAGCCAGGCCGAGAGGTATAGATCGAAAAGGCCCGTTTTCTCGATGAAAACGGGCTTTTTCTTTTGCCCGGCGTGGCACGCTCTGAGCCTTTTGCGAAGCGCGTGGTGACGCTGGACATTGTTGGGTCGGTTTACCCTCCGGACCTTCGCTTTGCTGGAGGCGCGGCCATCTCCGGGGAAGCCTATTCAACAAGCGTCGAGACGTGCGGCTCGCGATCGACCAGCGGCAGGACTTTCGGGATATAGATTTCCTGCACCGCCTTTGCCGTCCGGTGCATTTCCCAGTTCGCTTTTTGCGCCCACCGCTCGACCAGCAGAAACCGCCGCGGATCTGCTTCCGAGTGATACACCTCGAAGCGCAGGCACCCCGGCTCGGCGCGGCTCAAGTGCACTTGCTCAACAAGCAGTTTGCGGACCGTCTCTACGTTCGCCGCATCTTTCACCGTCAGCCACACGTTCAAACAGTACATGGCTCCGTCTCGCTGCTGGGTGGAATGGTCACCGGTCAGTGGTCAGCAGGCGGCATACGCCGCCTGCCGCAACTGACCACTGGCAAATCAAAATACACGCACCAGAGATACAGCGATCCGCCCGCTGAAACAGTGATCGATGTCGCTCCCGGGCTGCCGGGGCCGCTGGTGGTAATTCGTATTGTATGTCAGCAGGTCTCCCTGTGTCTCATAACTGAGCGGCAGAGGAGATGGGTCAACCGGGCAAATGACCACTTCGGGATCGGCGCCGCCGGCCGGAAGATGCGGTAAATTGACGTTCCAGAATGTCCCCGGCGTCCACGGCCGCTGCGTCAGGTCGCGGACGATCGGAATCAGCCACCGCGTCGCCCGCGACCAGTCCAGCGGGTCAATCCCCTTGCGGTGGTAATGCGACACGGCGATCCCCGGTTTGCCGTGCAGCACCCCCTCCCGCACCGCCGCCGCGGTCCCTGACATGTACAAGTCGGCTCCGAGGTTTCCCCCATGATTGATTCCCGCCAGAACCCATTCGGTCTGGCGTGCCAGGCGATCGAGGGCCACGCGAACGCAGTCGGCCGGCGTCCCTTCGATGACGAAGCACTCGTCGTCGCGGCGACTGATGCGGATGGGCGCATGCGTCGTCAGCCGATGTCCGGCGCCGGAATGACACTCGGCCGGTGCGACGACCAGCGGCCGCCCGAGAGCCTTTGCGGCAACCCGCAAGGCGGACAAACCCGCCGCGTCGATGCCGTCGTCGTTGGTGAGGAGGAAGTGCATGGCTGCCGGTGAGGATGAATCGGAAGTAGAAGTTAGAGGATAGAAGATGGAGGATGGAAGATCGAGGATGGCACGGCGGAAAGTCGAGCCGGACTCGCGCTTTCTGCAGGTCGTCGAGGTAGAATTTCGGAATGCGGGAATTCACCTCTACTGCTGTGTGTGTGGCTGGGATTGCCCTCGCAGCGAGTGCCATCTGGCTCAGCATACGCATTCTAAATACGACAAAGAGACCGCGCACCCGCTTGTGGGTGGCCCTGGGAGTCGTCACATCAGTCCCAGTGGCGTACATGCTGTCCTACGGGCCGTGGATGTGGTTCTGCGTATGGAAACTTCAAGACATTCGCTACCTGGATGGTGGCGGTTTTTACGGTCCGCTGCTCTGGATCGCCAGCGGAAACGGGCCACGTTGGCTTGGTGTTCCGTATAATGCGTACCTGAATTGGTGGATTTTCCGCGGGACCGGCTTGTGATTATCGCCTTACCCGCTTTCCAATGGCCCATCAGGTCCAAGCGACGCAACGGTCCTTCCGGCTCCCCTTACGGGCCGGTCGTCGAACCTGCTGCCGCAGTGAGTGCCATCGGCAGACCGACTCGAACGGTGGGATAGCGGAGGTTGACCTGCAGCTCTTCGTGCAGGCGGCGGTTGCAGCAGCGTTTGTTGAGATTGCCGGCTGGCAATTCGGCGCTCGGCGCGACGGCCACCGCCTCGCCGGACCCCGCCTGGCCCCCCCTTACGAAGGGGGGGAAGCCGCCGGTGCGCGGCAAAGGGGCGCCGATGAGGGAGGCGAGCAATTTGTAGTACTCCATCCGGCGGATAGGCTGGTCGTCGCACACCAGATACGTTGCGCCAGGCGCGCCGCGGCGCTCGCAGGCGAGGATGGCGGCAACGGCGTCGTCCACGTGAACCAGGTTCAACCAGGCGTCGGGATTCCCTTCCAGTACCAGTCCGGCACGCAGTTCAGCAATCCGGGCTGCCAGCCGGGACGAGCCGTAGATACCGGCCAGCCGCAGAATGTTCGACGCGGGAATCCGGCTCCGCAGGAGCTGCTCGGCTTCAAGGCAAACCTTGCCATTTTCGCGTTCGGGCCGGCATTCGGAAGACTCGTCGACCCATTCCCCGGTGTTCTGGCCGTAAACGCTCGTGCTGGAAGTGTGCAGAAACCGCCGAAACTTGCCGGCGACCCGGTTCAGCACGTTTCCCAGGCCGCCGACGTACACGTCGCGCTGCGACTGTGCCGATCCCCGATCGAGGCCGACGGCATACAAGATCGTGTCCACTTCGGGAAGCGTCGCCAGCGACGCGGGGTCCGTCACATTGCCAACGACGGGTTCGATTCCCGACTTGCGGAATTCGGCGGCGCGATCTGCTGACCGGGTGAGGGAAAAGACGGTATCTCCCTGCGCGATCCACCGCCGCGCGACGCGTCCGCCGAGATAACCGCAGCCGATGATGAGTTTGCGGGTCGCCATGGAGGCGATTTTAGCACATTGCAGGTCGATCGCAGATTCATTCCGACGAGCGGGGGCCGTGAGCCCCCTGGTGGCACGAAACGGCCAAAACGACCCCGATGCATCTGGTCGCTTTGTGCAATGTCACTTTCGATATGCTTTACGCATGGCTCGACGAGGCTTGAAGCACACCAGCCGGCTTACGCCGGCCGCTCGCCGGTGGAAACGAAAGACGCCCGGCCGCCGACAGGCAGCCGGGCTGAATGGACGATCGAACTTGTGTGTAAGTTACTTCTGCCGCTGCAGCAGCTCGCGGATCTCGGCAATTTCCTTGCGGAGCTGCTGGACCTGCTCCTGCAGCTCGTGGATCGAGCGGTGGAGGTCCATGACAGGCCCGCCGCGGAAGTGGACCATGTCCGGCTCATGCGGCGCCTGGGCCCGAATCTTCTCGGCCTCGGCTTGAAGCTTGTCGGCCTGCTTTTCCAATTCGCGGGACTGGTCCTCCAGCCCGGCCCGCTGTAACTGTTCGGCCGCGTTCCGCAGCGCGTGGGCCTTATGGGTCAGTGCATCCGCCGGACCACGCGGCGCCCCCATGGGCGGAAGTGCACCCGGCGGCAGAGGTTGACCGGGAGCGAACCCGGGCGGGAACGGCTGCGCGCCAAACACAGCGATCCTTCGTTCGTGGCGTTCGGCCATCTGCTTTTTCAGCTCGGCCATTTCCTGCTCGAGGCGCCCGCGCCCTTCCTTATCGCCCTCCGGGATCCTTGACATCTGCGCCCGCAACTCGTCCATTCGGGCCTGCAGCTTCTTCATTTCTTCGGCCGCCGGCCCCGCTGCCTCGATGCGCGCCCGGCGACCGAACATCGCCCCCTCGCGTGGCATAAGCTGACGGGCGCTCGCCGCCCAGTGGGGAACGGGATTGAGAATCTGCTCCAACGCCCTGATCGACTGCTGTTTCTTTTCAACTTCCTCTTTCTTCCCTTCACTTTCGAGCTTTTTGACCTCGTCGTTCAGGCCGGCAATGAGCTTCTCGAGCGCCTCGCGGGTGCCGGGGTCAACGACCGCCGGTCCCGCGAGCCGGACCCGAGCCTGTATCGGCGCATATTGCGGGTTCACCGGAATCCGCTGCACGACCTTGCCGTCCTTCCCTTCGACCACGATGACCTCTCCTCCCTCGCGAACCTCGGCGCGTTTCTCTCCCTCGCCGACGATAGCGGCGGCACCGTCCTCTCCAATTCGAATTTCAATGCGCCTGAGATCGCCTTCCTTCACGGGGACGGCGGCATCGGAGGCTGGCGCGGCCTCGCCAGCGGCCTGTTCGACGACGGTCGCATCCACGTTTTCGGGCTTTCCGCCCTCATCCTGGCCCCAGGTCGCCGCCACGCCCAGCGTGACGAATCCCAGACACATCCATCCGGCTGCAATCGGTCTCAACATGACAGGCTCCTTGGAAAAAACTCGGTCTCGGGTGAGATTCAAAAGACTATTTCTGAGGGAACGCCAGGAAAAGATTCTTCTTCCACTCCGTCCGCAATGCATCACGCCGCCGTTTCAACTGCACGATCTCCTGGCGCAAACGACCTGCCAGGCGGGCCACTGCCGCGGGTGCGTCTTCTTTCGCGAGCAGCGACTCGAGTTGGCGCAACTCGCCTTCGAGAGCGCTCAGGTCGCGATCGAGCGACGACAGCAGCGTCCTCAGATCGCTTGCTGGCGCGTCCGGCCCGTCTGCGCCAGTTGGCGCGCGAATGTCAGAGGTCGTCGCACGAAAGTCCTCGCCCGCAACCGCTCCCCCCTCGCCGCTCGCTTGCGGTTTCGCCGCGTCCGTTATTCTTTGTCCGTCATCCCCTTCGTCGGCGAAATCCTGGACGGCACCGGCCCGCTGCCCAGGATCAGTCGCGGTCCGCTGCGCGTTATCCGGCCCCGCGACGGCAAGCTGCAGGCGCGGGGCGTACCAGGTGAACAACCCGAGCAAAATCCCTGCGGCCAGCAGCCACCGCCGGCGCTGCCGCAGCTCGTTCCAGGTTTCGGAGAGGTCCGCCGACTCCAGCAGCCGCTCGATCCGGTCGGCCAGCCCTGATTCCCGCCCCGTCGCCGCCAGCAGCGCCGCCGAAGGCTGACCCGAAAGTCGCCATCCCGCGACTTCGGCGAGGCATCGGGCCAAAGCCAGCGGCGTGCCGGTCCGGCTGACGGCCCAACTGTCGCACAGGTACTCCGCCGCCCGCTGCCATTCCCGCCGCGCCAGGTGATTGAGCGGCTGGAAGGCCAGACACGAACAAATAACGCGGCTGATGAGGAGCCACAGCGAATCGCCGCGCACCAGATGCGCCAGCTCGTGCGCCAGGAGCGCCCGCAGTTCGTCTTCCGAAAGATCGTGCACGGCCCGCGCGGGAAGCACGATCGTCCATCGGTGGATTCCGAACGCCGCCGGTTCCGGATCCTCGGGGGCCGACAAGAGCCGAACTTCGGGAGCATGGGGTACCAGACAACGGAGATCGTCGAGCAGGCGGCGGACCGGACCGGAATCGATCTCCGAACAGTGCGCCAGCTTCCGCCGCAGCGACCAGGTCTGCCAGAAGCAGCGGGCGATTCCCAGCAGGACGGCCGCCAGTGCAATCGCCACGATCATCACCGGCAACGTGCGCGCCAGAAAAGGTCCCATCCTGCCGACAAAGGCGCCCTGCGGTGACGTCGCCAGTCGTGGGCCGGCGGCGAATGCAGTTTCGTCATGACTTGCCGGCGATTCCGCGGCACGATCATCGGCTGGCACCCAAACGATCTCGCCTCCTTCCCTGATGCTGTCGCGCTCGGCGACCGGGTATGTTCCACAGAAGGACGCTTCCAGGCCGTCGGCTTTCGCCATCGCAGCAAGGTCCAGGGGAGCGGCAGAGGCTGCCGGCGCCGGCGTGCGGACATCTGCCAGTGAAAACGTGACGTCTCCGAAAGGCCCGCGCGGCAACGGCAGCATCTCCACCGACGCGGTGACGATGCTCCCCACGAGCGCCGTCTTCCACAACGTTTCGCGAAGTCCATGACCGGCCCGCCGATGACATTTCAAAAACAGCCACGCACCGGCAAGCAGGGCGGTCGAATGGACCAGGTACATGGTCCCCCAGGAGAGGGCGAACATGCCGGCGGGGAGGAAATCAGCGGGCATGGCGATCCTCCTGTTCCTTTTTGCGGATCAGCGCCTTGAGCCGCGCCAGTTCTCCGCTCGACAGCTCGCAGCCGTCGAGCAGATGGCTCACCATCAGGGTCACGTCGCCGCCGAACAGCCTCTGGGCGAGGTCGGCGACCATCGATCGGCTGACGTGTTCCTGCCGCCAGACGGGGTAATAGACAAATGCCTTCCCTCCGGCCCGATGGGCGACCTGCCCCTTGCGCTCCATCTTGGCGAGCATCGTGGCGACGGTGGTATAGGCCAGGTCGCGGCCTTCCTCCGTCAGCGCCTCGCGGACGTCGCCGACGGTCGCTTCCTCCTTCTGCCACAGGATCCGCATGATGGCCAGTTGCAGCGAGGCCAGTTGAGGTTTTTTGCTCATTGGTTGTGTGCTCCCGCCCCTTCTACTACCGCAGTAGGCGAATCGTACTACTGCGGTAGGAGGACAGTCAAGAGGAATTTCGGATTTGCGATTTCGAATTCCGGGGCGCGCTGCACACTGGGCACGCGCCCCCCTGCCGACTCGTCCGGTCCCGGCGCGCCGGGAAAGAAGATTGATTGGCTAGTGCTTTGTCAAAGATAAAAGTCAGGTTGTAGCCACGCTCGCCAGAGCGT
>JBLMWR010000594.1:0-7083 GCA_050257335.1 Deltaproteobacteria bacterium
GAAATCGGGCAGGAAATCCTGTTCGCTTCCGACGGAATCCCGGGAGAAGTGGAATGCAAGTTGACCTGGATCGGGACCGAAGTCGATGAGAAAACCCGCACCGTGCAGGTCCGCGGCGAGACCGACAACCCGCTCGTCGGGTCGAAAAGCGGACCGGAGGGGGGACAGCGACTGCTGCGGGCTCACACGTTCGGCACCGCGCGGATTCGCGTTCGCGAGGAGCGCCTGACGGTCATGGTTCCCAGCAGCGCCATTCAATGGGACGGGAGCCGCCACCTGGTTTTCGTTCCCCTGCCCGACGGCCGCAGCTTTCAGCCGCGCGCCGTCACTCTGGGAATCTCACGCGACGGTCAGACCGAGGTGGTGCATGGGATCGCCCCCGGCGAAGCGGTCGTTGCGACCGGAAGCTACGTGCTGAAGTCCGAAATCGGACGTGAACAGACGGCGAGCGGACCGTAGGTGGCGATTTCAATTTTTTCATGAAGGCTGGGATCCCCGGTCCGTCCGGAAATGATTCGCGGACAGGCTCGAAAGCCCATTCGACTCCGATGCTTGAAAAGACGATCTCCTGGTCATTGAACAATCGGCTGGCGGTCCTGGCCGGCATGGTGGTCATCGTTCTGGCCGGAATCTGGTCGGTGCGCGGGATGAACTTCGACGCCTTTCCCGACACGACTCCAGTCCAGGTGCAGATCAATACCGATTGTCCGGCACTGGTGGCCACCGAAGTGGAGCGGCTGGTCACGTTCCCCATCGAAGCCCTGATGGGAGGCATGCCGGGGCTGGCCCACGTCCGGTCGATTTCGCAGTTCGGCGTCTCGCAGGTGATCGTGACGTTCGACGACGGAACCGACATGTACCTGGTCCGGCAGATCATCAGCGAGCGCCTGGCCTCGGTCGAGCTGCCTCCGGGAATTCCGCGCCCGGAGCTGGGGCCGGCCGCCACCGGGCTGGGCGAGGTATTCCACTACATGGTGGTTTCGCGCGGCAACGCTCCCCTGGACCTGATGGAGCTGCGCCGCATCCAGGACTGGGAAATCCGCCCCGAGCTGCGCCCCATTCCGGGAGCCGCCGAGGTCAACAGTTGGGGTGGCCTCGCCAAGCAGTACCAGGTCCGCGTCGACCCTGTGCAGTTATTCAAACACGATCTCACCATGCCCCAGGTCTTCGATGCCATTCGCCGGAACAACCTGAACGTCGGCGGCGGATACATCGATCGGGGAGGGGACATGCTCGTGGTGCAGGGGATCGGCCGGACGGTGAACATCCCGCAGATCGAAGAGATCGTGATCACGGCCAAGGACGGCGTCCCCATTTACGTGCGGGACATTGCGGACGTCGTCATCGGGCATGAGATCCGCCGTGGAATCGTAACCGCCTCGGGCGAGGGAGAAGCCGTCCTTGGGCTGGGGTTCATGCGGATCGGGGAAAACAGCTACACCGTCACGCGCCGTTTTCGGGAGGAGCTGGAGGACCTCGTCGACTCCCTGCCCCGGGGCGCCGAGGTCGTCGTTCTCTACGACCGCACCAGGCTGGTCGACCAGGTGATTGCCACCGTCCGCAACAATCTCTGCGACGGGGCCCTGCTCGTGGTCCTCATCCTCTTCCTGTTTCTGGGCAATCTGCGGGCCGGTCTGATTGCCGCCGCCGCCATTCCCCTGTCGATGCTCTTCGCCTTTTGCGGCATGTATCAAGCGGGAATTGCGGGAACGCTCCTCAGCCTGGGGGCCATCGATTTCGGGATCGTAGTGGACAGCTCGGTGGTGGTGCTGGAGAACATCGTCCGGCAGTTGGCGCACGCCGGCGCCGGTCACGGCGCCGGCGGACGCACGCGGCTGGAAATCATTCGCGCCGCCGCCGCCGAAGTCCGCAAGCCGGCCGTCTTCGGCCAGCTCATCATCATGATCGTCTACATCCCCATTTTGTCGCTGCAGGGGGTGGAAGGCAAAATGTTCCACCCCATGGCGATCACGGTCGTCTTCGTCCTCGCCGGGTCGCTGATCCTTTCGCTGACCCTCACTCCCGTGGCCGCCAGTTTCGTGCTCCCGCGAAAGCTCGATGAAAAGGACGTGCTGCTGG
Source organism: Deltaproteobacteria bacterium (assembly GCA_050257335.1). Classification (GTDB taxonomy): domain Bacteria; phylum Planctomycetota; class Planctomycetia; order Planctomycetales; family Planctomycetaceae; genus JACQFH01. The sequence goes on from JBLMWR010000594.1 coordinate 2,080, forward strand.
TCCGCGCCGCCCGCCGCGTTTACGCGCCGCTTCTGACGGCCGCACTGCGCGGGCGCGGGATCGTCCTCGGCGGCGCCCTGGCGGCGCTGCTTGTCGCCTTCATGATGATGGCCGGCATGGGGGGCGAATTCATCCCGCAGCTCGCCGAAGGGGCCGTCGACATCGATGTCCGCCGCGTTCCCGGGACAAGCCTCGAACAGTCGGCCCGCGTCAACACCCAGATGGAACAGACGCTGCTGGCGGCGTTTCCCGACGAAGTCGAACACGTCTGGAGCCGGGTCGGCAAACCCGAGGTCAACACCGACGCCGGCGCGCCCGAATCCACCGACCTGTTCGTTACGCTCACTCCCCGCGAGAACTGGAAGCGGGCCACCACGCAGACAGAGCTGGTCGAACTGATGGCACGCGAACTGGAGCCGTTCAAGGGACAGGACATCCGCTTCACGCAGCCCATCGAAATGCGGATCAACGAAATGCTCACCGGCGTAAGGGCCGACGTGGCGCTGAAGCTGTTCGGCCCCGATCTCGACACGCTGCTGGCCAAGGCCAACGAGCTGCAGGAAGTCCTCCGCTCGATCCCGGGCAATGCCGACCTGCAAGTCGAAGGGATCACCGGCCAGCCGATCCTGCAGATTCAGATCGACCAGGATGAGATCGCCCGTTACGGCATTCCGGCCGAAAGCGTGCTGGAAATCGTCGAGTCAATCTCTGGGAAGGCGGTCGGGCAGGTGGTCGAAGACCAGCTCCGCTTTCCCCTGGCGGTGCGCCTTCCCGAGAATCTGCGGGCCAGCCCAGAGCAGATCGCCGGGATCACCATCACAGCCCCCTCGGGCGAACGGCTGTCGCTGGCGCGGCTGACCGAGATCCGCGAAGTGCGCGGGCCCAAGCTGATTCCGCGTGAGTGGAGCAAACGCAGGATCACCGTGCAGTGCAACGTCCGCGGCCGCGACGTGGGGAGCTTTACCGCAGAGGCCCAGGAGAAGGTTGCGGCCGCGGTCGCCCTGCCCGACGGTTACCGGCTGGAATGGGGCGGGCAGTTCGAGAACATGGAGCGGGCCCGCAAGCGGCTCACGATCGTCGTCCCTCTGGCCCTGCTGTCGATCCTGGTGCTGCTGTACCTGACCTACCACAGCGTCACCGACACCGCCCTTGTTTTTGCCAGTGTGCCGTTCGCCTGCGCCGGCGGCGTCGTGTCGCTCTGGTTCCGTGACATGCCGCTGTCGATTTCCGCGGCGGTCGGGTTTATTACGCTCTCGGGAGTCTCCGTTCTCAACAGCATGGTGCTGGTCTCGGCACTGCGCGACCGCCTCTCGCAGGGAATGCCGGCGTTCAACGCCATCCCCGACTCGGCCCAGACCTGCCTGCGCACCATTCTGATGACCGCCACCATCGCCAGCGTCGGGTTCATCCCCATGGCCTTCAGCAGCGGGATGGGTGCCGAGGTCCAGCGGCCCCTGGCGACGGTCGTGATCGGCGGGGTCATCGGCAGCACACTGATGACCCTGTTCGTCCTGCCTGTGCTCTACCACCAGGTGGCATCGTTCCGTCACTTGCGGCAGCCCCCCGCCGCAAGCCCGGCGTAGTTCGACAGCACATCCTGCGCACCACTCACAGGCATGGCATCCCATGTTGCGTGGGTACGGTGCGCCTTCCGCGGCCCGCCGATCTTGACTTTCGGCCGGCGTTTCGTAACGTTAAGAATATCCTGTGGGCGGTGTTCGCGAACTTTTCTTGCAAGCTTTTCGCAGCCTCGTCGATCGAACGGCGTACCTGCGGTGGGAGCATTGCGCCGGGAGCGGACTGCCCATGGTTGATCGTCAGCTACTTGCTCCATTGCCGGAATCTGCCGTCCCCGCCCCTCTGGAATTCGCGGCCGGACCGTCGGCGAATGGCGCTCGGGAAGCTGACGGGGAAAAGCCATCGCGGCAAATGCCTCCCGGTCGGCCCAACGCGCCAACTTCCAGCGTCGTTGCCGGCCGAGAGCGATTCTCCCTTTCGGCCTGGGCGAAAGATCGCCGGAAGGACTGGCCGAGCTGGCTGGCAAGCGTGCTTCTCCACCTGTCGGTGCTGGCGCTTCTCGGGTCGATCATCCTGTCGAGCGAGCGGCGCGATGGCTTTTTCGGGACGACCCTCACCCGCGGCGAAATCGGGAGCGAAGCCGGTGTGCTGGATGGCATGGAGATCGGGCCCGATCTGCTTCAGGTCCCGAAGGCTGACCCCCGACTGGAGTTGCAGGGGACCGAGTTTGGCGCAGCCGCCGAAGTTCACGATCCACGAATCGATCTGCCGCAACCGGGGTTGAATAGCGCGGCTCTTCAATCATTGATCACATCCGAGTCGAATGAAGAAACCGAAATCGCGAGCGCGGCCCCTGGCCAGGGCCGCGGCAAGGCGTCGCGTGGGCCGTCGCGAAAGAGCGGAGCCGGCAGGGAACAGGGGGCCAATCTCGAGGGAATCCTCACCGGTCGCGGACCGGAGATGCGCGCCAAACTCGTCAAGGCCGGCGGTGGAACCAAAGAGAGCGAGCGGGCCGTCGAGCTGGGGCTGGAGTGGCTCGCGCGGCATCAGAACATCGACGGCAGTTGGAGCTTTCAGCACGGACCCGACGATCCCGGAAGCCTCGATTCTCCAAACGGCGCCACGGGACTGGCCCTGCTTGCCTTCCTTGGCGCCGGGAATACTCCGAAAGAGGGGACGTACAAATCGCACGTGACCGCCGGGCTGAAATATCTCGTCGATCACATGGAAATCACCAGCGCCGGGGGGTGGATGCGGGCGACCGGCGTTCCCACGATGTATGTGCAGGCGATCTGTGCGATCGCCCTTTGCGAAGCCAGTTCCATGACCAGGGACCCGGCGCTGCGGCGTCCCGCCCAGCAGGCCATCGACTTCATCATCAACGCTCAGGATCCCGAAGGCGGCGGATGGCGCTATCGCATTCCGCAGGCGGGCGACACGTCGGTCGTGGGCTGGCAATTGATGGCGCTGCAGAGCGCGAAAATCGCCGAGCTGAGCGTCCCCCCGCGAGTCATTACCAGGGCCGCGCGGTTTCTCCGGTCGGTCGAGTCCGAAGGAGGGGCCGCCTACGGGTACAACAATGTGGACACGGTGCGTCCGACGACGACTGCCGTGGGACTGCTCTGCCGCATGTATCTCGGCCGCGAGCCGACTCACAAGGGAATGATGCGCGGAATGAGGCGGCTGGCCGAGTGGGGCCCGAATCCCGACGACATGTATTACAACTACTACGGCACGCAGGCGCTGCACCACTGGGGAGACAAGGGCTGGGAAAGATGGAACGCCGTCATGCGAGATTCTCTCGTCCACAGCCAGTCCCAGGAGGGGGAATCCGCGGGGAGCTGGCCGCCGGATGCGAGCCACGGCGTCCGGATGGGAGGGCGCTTTTACACGACGTGCCTGTCGATCATGACGCTGGAAGTCTACTACCGCTATCTCCCCCTCTACCGCCAGCAGAGCCACCCGGACGAATCATAATGATCGTCACGGTCGGGCCCTGTGACCCACTGCTGGATCAGCAAAAAGCTGTCCGTAAGATCGGGAAAAACCCGTAAGATATCGGGCGCGGTCGCGGAGCCGGTCGGCAGAGAGCGCGATTCCGGAACCGCTGCCGGATTCGCCTTGTCAAATCCGGCGATGGCGCTACAATGCACCTGTCCCGTCGCTTGAGACATCTCTGATCGTGCGTTTCACACTCAACCGGAATGATGATGGTTGCGAATTTCCCTCACCGTGTCGGCTTCGCATGGCCAGCCACCCGCTGGTCGTGGTTTGCGCCGGCTCTGGCCCTGCTGGGGATGGTCCTCCCGGTCACCGGTTGGCAGTCTTCGGTTCCGTCGCAGTTTTTCCGTCTGGCAAGTGACTGCGCTTCCGAGGACAGAGAATCGGAATACCCGGGGGAAAACGACGGGGATGATTCCAGCGACAATGACCTGGAAGGGCACCTGCTCTTTCGCCGGTCGCCGCGCGAAGCTCTCCCCCGCTTGTTCGCGGCCGGCGGGTCCGAACGCCTGTCGGCCGAGGGGGACACGGTCTGTACCGCCCGGGCGCTGCACAATGAACGCGATGCGGCAGCGTTAAACGCCGCGCCTCTCCCCTTGCGCTGCTGAGCGCCCTCCGCGGACGCCGGGATTACGCTCGCGCTTCGGCAGCCGGGATTCCGGAACAGGGTTCTCTCGCCCATCCGTATCTTCCGGCAACCCGCTGCTCAAAACGTCGCCGACCCTGTGGTCCGACGCCTGGCGCTGTCTGGAACCGGACCCGGTGCTGCAGGGGCCTGTCGTGTGGGCCTGCTGAAAGCAACGGAAAGCGAGACCCATGCCGAGCCGCGAACGCGCGATTCATTTCCTCTTCCAGCCCGGCAGGAAGCTCGGCCTCCCGAAGATTTGCCATACTCGAACGGGCCCGATCGACGATCGGTTGCCGCCATGACCGACCGACTTTCATCACTGACGTCAAGACTCATCCTGCGGAACAGCATCATGAAATCTCGTCTGCTTGCAACCGACCCCGATCCGCTCCTGCGCGGAATCTACCGCGCGTATTTTCCCCACTTCGGTTTCGAAGTCGTCACGGCCGGGGACGGCCTGGAATGCGTCGGGCTGCTGCGCGAGTTCGCTCCCGACGCCCTGATCCTCAGCCTGGAGCTGCTGTGGGGGGGCGGGGATGGCGTGTTGTCGTTCGTGCGCGAGCAGAGTCAATTGCAGCCCATCGCGGTGGTCCTGACTACCGACGGGCTCAGCCTGGCGAAGGCCACGAAGCATCTGGTGCCGCCGGTCGTCAGGCTGTTGGAGAAACCATTACGACTGCGCGATCTCCGGGCGGGCGTCGAAGCCGCGCTGCACGGAAAACTGGTAAGGGCGATTGTACGGGCGGCGGACGAGGCAGCGTCACGTGACGGCGCCGACGTGCTCGGCGTCACCCGAAGCGCTCTCACTTACCGCCCGGAAACAGAGGAGATTCGCCATGTCTAAATTGCCGAACGAG
>JBLMWR010000595.1:0-2845 GCA_050257335.1 Deltaproteobacteria bacterium
AGACGGCGTATGACGGGTCATCGGTCGTTGTCATGTCGAGCGGGTGATAGGGCCACGCGGTCGTCGTCTCGACGTAGAAAACGTCGTGGCCCAGGCGGGCCAGCCCCATGAGGAACTGACAGTGCATCCAGGCCATGCCGGCGTAGGGCACGTTAGCGAAGGTGCCGAGGACGCCGATTCGCTTACGCGTTTTCATGCCGGCTCCCTTCGGTGCACGGGGGGCCGCTGGAGCGACCGCACCACGCGGGCCGGATTTCCCAGGACAACCGACAGCGGGGGGACGTCGTTGCACACGACCGCGCCCGCTCCCACAACCGCCCCCGCGCCAACGGTGACTCCCGCCAGAAGGACGGCGCGCATGCCGATCCACACATCGTCTTCGATCGAGATGCGTCGCGGCTGACAGCTCGCTGGCGGCAATAGTCCGTTGGAAGAAATCCGCCGGCTGGCGCCCGGTCCGTCGCAGTCGCTGATCACGACTTCGTGTGCGACGAAAACGTAGTTGCCGATCCGCAGTTCCCGCTCCACGCGGAGAATGGCGCCCACGATCGTGGAAAAACAACCGATCTCGACAAGCGCCCCCGGGCCCAGTTCGAAAAACGTACCATGGTAAATACCAGTATCATCGCCGACGCGAACCGAGTGCGGCACATCGCGATCGCAATGCAGAAAGGCGAAACTGCTGTACAGGAACGACCGCTGGCCGAGGGTCAGGCCGCGCGGCAAGTCGCGCGGGAACCAGTCGTGCGAAAGGGCTGACACGATTAGTTCCTCCGTGCCGCCGGACCGGCGGAATCAGGTTCGGCAATCACGGCCGGATTACCGGCCGCCAGGCTGCCCGCGGGGACGTCGCGCGACACGACGGCGCCCGCGGCAACGGTGGCTCCCCGGCCGATATGCACGCCTTTCAGGACGATCGCTCCGATACCGACCCACACGTCGTCCTCAATCACGATCGGTTTTGAAACAAGGTGAGGCCGCGCGGACCGATCGCCCTGCGGTGAATTGGCGATTGCGTCCCGCCGGCGCTCTTCGACATCGAGCGGGTGGAAGTCACAGTCGGCGATTGTGACGTTGTAGGATAAAACGCATCGTGCCCCGACGTGGATTTCCCCGGCGCACATGAACACGGGGCCGATCAGTTGGGTGTCGTCGCCAATCCACATGCAGCCGCTCGGCTCGACGTTAAACGTGGTCCAGGTCAGCACCCGCACCCGGTCGCCGAGCACGAGCCCCGGATCGCGAGTGCTCCGGAACCGGCCGAACGACTCCCGGCGCTCGAGAAAACAGTCCCTTCCGACCCGGACATTGGCCGGCAGCGAACTGTAGTCCCAACCACCGGTCAAGGGACGCGCATCGAACACCTCAGGCATGGGGCGATCTCCACGTCATCGCTGGCTTCCCAACTCGAAGACTATGAGGTCATTGTCGCTGAGCACGCAGGGATAGTGCTCCCGCAGATGCTGCTGCAAGCCGCGATAATGCTCGAGCCACCAGAAGCACGGCCACGCGAAGGCGATGCAGGCCGCTCCTGATCCACGGAGTCGCTCCAGTTCGCGGACCGCGATCGCATCGTCAGCCGGCTGCCCCCAGTACTGGCCGTCGCGTTCCAGGAACGGTATTGCACTGCGCCCGCCAATCACTTCGCCGCGTCCGGCCCGGTCGGACCAGTTCTGGTCGTCAACCAGGATGTAGCTCGCGCCCTCCGGCACGAGTTGCTTGAGCGCCTCGCTCGCGGCGTGACACCGGCTCATCCACTGGTAGCCGGTACCTTGCTTCCAGACCTGCGAGTCGGCTTCGATTCCCATTTGTCGAAGGTGCCTGCCTAGGAGCTGACAACGGAGGTCATACATCTCCAAGTTCCGGCGGTTCTTCTCATCGACGGGCTTGCAGGCGTAGTCGTTTCCCCCATGCACTCGGTATAAGCCCAACGGTTCTGCGACTGCCTCGATGGTGCCGTAAAGGGGGGCCAGGGTCATGAGAAACGTATCGCTGTGTTGACGGAACATCGCCTCCGGAATGGGGAGTACTTGATTCAAAAAGAGTCGCGACCACGCGTTTCCCGACGTAGGCGGGCCTACGCATGCGTCCGGACCTTCGGAGACGAGCAGGTCGCGCAGATTTCCCCGCTTCAAGCTGCGTCCAGGGACTTGCCCCCCCGTCCTGCGCCCGTGCGCGTCGATCTCCCACATGTTCCACTGCACCCGCACGACGGACGGGTCGGTGAAGCACTCAACCGCCTGCTCGATGGCGGTGGGCAACAGGGCGTCGTCTGCGTCAAGGAACACAACAATATCTCCACGGCTCGCAGCGAAGCCGGCATTCTGGGTCGATGCCATCCCACCGTTCTTTTTCACGACCGGGATGATCCGATTCCGATATTTCGCAATAACTCCTGGCGAGTCATCTGTCGAGCCGTCATCGACGACGATGACTTCGACATGCGGCCACGTCTGGCGAAGCGCGCTGTCGATCGCCTCTCCCAGGAAGCGGGCGTAATTGTAGCTGCTGATGACGATGCTGACATTCAGTCGCTCACTCATGACGCGTTCTTCGTGAGATTGCTTCTGCGAAATTTGTCCGGCCGTCTCCGGTCGCCGCAGGATAACTCCCGCCCTGCAACCGCTGCATTCAGGCCCTCGCCGCGGCCCCTCCCCGACGTGACTGGCCGGGGCCTCCTGAACTCCAGCGAGATGCTTCAGAAAGTTACTGACCTCTACGCCGCTCTCTGCAAGCAGATTGTGGTACTCGCGGGCCAGCGTTGACCTCCTGGTGTCGAAGCCGTCGCGGTCAAAGGCCGTCATTTCGGCCACGTCCGCGCGTCCCTCGCCGAGCGGATCTGCTC
>JBLMWR010000596.1:0-5535 GCA_050257335.1 Deltaproteobacteria bacterium
GTCGTCGGATCGACGCCGCACTTCGGGCATTCGGTCGCCTCCTCGGGGATGTTCGCCCCGCACTTGGGGCACATCTGCGCGCTGGTGTCGACGGCCTTGTCGAGGTCGAGCCCGGCCAGAAACTCGATGCTGTCCTCTTCTCCGCGCTTCCGGGCGGGAGCCTTGGCGCCGCTGCGGCGGGTGGTGCTGCTGCCGCGCCCCGACGATTCTTCGGCCGGCACTTTGACCTTCGTCTCGCACCCCGGGCACTTGACCGCCTTGCCGCGGGCCGTGTCGGGAGCGCTCAACACCTTCTCGCACGTCGGGCAACGAACTTTAACCGCCATAATCACCTGCTCAGACCGTGTTGCCGATTCGAACCCGTTCCTTCCAGTCTAACAATTCCCCGAGGCAAAGCACGCCAGAACGGGGTTCGAAATGGTCGACGAGGTCGAAAGGGCCCGTTGGAGTCCCGGCTTCAGACGATGGCCGCTGACGAATCCCCGCCTGAAGGCGGGACTCCAACTGGTCCTTTCGGACTTCCCAACCACCTCACTCCTCCAGCGTCGCCTTCTTCCGCAACAGGTGATGGTAATGCTGCGCGAACCGATGCGCCTCGTCGCGAACGTACTGGAGCAGCCGCAGGGCGTAGGAATGCCGGCTCAACCGCCGCGGCTCCGCTTCGCCGGGAACATAAATCTCTTCCTCTTGCTTGGCCAGCGAGATCGTGAAGGGGGGCGCAACGTCGATGGTCCGCATGGCTTCGAGGGCCGCGTTGAGCTGCCCCAGCCCCCCGTCGATCAACAGGATGTCGGGAAAGGACTCTCCTTCCCGCGCCAGCCGCGACAGCCTCCGCGCGACCACCTCGCGGATCGACGCAAAGTCGTCGATCCCCTCCACCCCGCGGATCCGGTAGCGCTTGTAACCGTGCTTGAACGGCAGCCCGTCGATGAACTGCACCAGGCTGGCGACGGTCTCGTCCCCACCGAGATGGGCGATATCGACCCCTTCAATCCGCCGCGGCAGATGGGGGAGCCTGAAGATCTTCTGCAAGCCCGCCATCCCCTTGCGGGGGTCGATGAAAAACACCTCCGGCTGCACGTGCTCGTCGAGATTGCCCCGCAACGACAGGTTTTCGAGGAGCTTCAACTGGTCGCGGATCCGCCCCGCTTTCTCGAAGTTCAGGGCCCGCGACGCTTCCTGCATGTCGGCCCGCATCTCATCCAGCAGCTTCTGCTTTTTGCCGTCGAGAAACAGTTTCAGCCGCTCGATGTCGCGGCGGTAATCTTCTTTGCTGATCCGCAGGTTGCAGGGGGCGGTGCACTGGTTAATGCTGGCGAGCAGGCACGGCCGGAACCACTTCCACCGCTCGTCCCCTTCCTCGATGTCCAGCGCGCATGTCCGAAACCGGAAGATTTTCTGCAACGCCGCGATCGCTCCCCTCAGCTTCTTGGCGTTCGTGAACGGGCCGTACAGCTTCGTCCCGCGGGGCTGCGGCTTGCGCGTGAATTCCACCCGCGGAAAATCCTCCCGCAGCGTCAGCTCCAGATACGGAAACGTCTTGTCGTCCTTCAGTTCCTGGTTGAACTGCGGCTGGATGTCCTTGACGAGCCGAGCCTCCATCAATAGCGCGTCGACTTCGCTGTCGGCGGCGATGAAGTCGATGTCGCGGATGGCGCGGACCAGATCGGCGGTGCGGCGGTCGGCCGCGGCGGCTTTTGTGAAGTAACTCGACGCCCGGCTGCGCAGGTTGACCGCCTTCCCCACGTAGATCACCCGCCCCGCACCGTCTTTCATCAGGTACACGCCGGGCGCGGTCGGAAACTTCCGGACTTTCTCGCGCGGATCGGACTCGCGCGGCTGAGATGCTGTCGCCATCACCTGTAAGGGTATCGCGCGGCAGGAGGAAGTGGCAAGATGTATGCAGGGCGGGCTTCCCCAGCCCGCCCGTAACCAACGGACGACCTGGAAGTTCGTCCTGCCGACCATTGAAGCCCGGAGCGAGTCGGGTTGGGACGACCACGACGGGCAGGTTGGAAACCTGCCCCACGGCCTACGCCTCCCATTTCAGCGACCGCTCGACGGCCCGTTTCCACGTCGTGTACCGCCGGTCGCATTCGGCCGGGGTCATCGCGGGGACAAATTCGCGCTCCAGAGCCCAGTTGCGGGCAATCTCAGACTGGTCGCTCCAGTACCCTGCCGCCAGCCCCGCCAGGTACGCCGCCCCCAGGGCCGTCGTCTCGGAAACCACCGGGCGGCGGACGGGCACTCCCAGCAAATCGGCCTGAAACTGCATGAGCAGGGCATTTTGCGACGCGCCGCCGTCGACCTTCAAATGCTCCAGGGCGATTCCCGCGTCGCGCTGCATGGCGTCGAGCACATCGCGCGTCTGAAAGGCGATTGATTCGATGGCGGCCCGCGCAATGTGTTCGCGTTTTGTGCCCCGCGTCAGCCCCACGATGATTCCCCGCGCATGGGGATCCCAGTACGGCGCCCCCAGGCCGACGAACGCCGGAACAAAGCAGATCCCCCCGGCATCGGGGACGGCCAGCGCCAGCGTTTCGACCTCGGCGGAGCTGCCGATCAGCCCCAGCCCGTCGCGCAGCCACTGCACGACCGCCCCGGCGACGAAGACCGAACCCTCCAGGCAATACACAGGCCGCTCGTCCAGCATGCAGCCCAGCGTCGTGAGGAGCCCGTTTCGCGACGCGACGGCTTTGTCTCCCGTGTTGAGCAGCAGAAAGCAGCCGGTGCCATACGTGTTCTTCGCGCTTCCCGGTTCGAAGCACGCCTGGCCAAAAGTCGCCGCCTGCTGGTCGCCTGCGAGGGCGGCAATCGGCACCGGCCGGTCGAAGAGCCCGGGACCGGTTTCGCCGAATCGCGCGCTCGACGGCTTCACCTCCGGAAGCATGATCCGGGGGATCTTCAGCAGTTTCAGCAGCTCGTCGTCCCAGTCGAGCGTGTGAATGTTGAACAAAAGCGTGCGGCTGGCGTTCGTGAAATCGGTGGCGTGCACGCGGCCCCCCGACAGCCGCCACAGCAGATACGAATCGACCGTTCCGAACAGAATCTCGCCGCGCTCGGCCCGGCTCCGCACGCCAGGCACCGTGTCCAGAAGATGGCGAATCTTGGTCCCCGAGAAGTAGGGATCGAGCACCAGCCCCGTCTTCTCGCGAAAGACCGGCTCCAGCCCGTCGCGCTTCAGGCGCTGGCACAGGTCGGTGGTGATACGGCTCTGCCAGACGATGGCGTTGGCGACCGGCCGGCCCGTGTCGCGCTCCCACAGGATCGTCGTCTCGCGCTGGTTCGTGACCCCGATCGCCGCGAGCCGGGCGGCGGTAATCCGCGCGTCGGCAAGCGCCTTTTGGGCGCAGCTCCATTGCGACGACCAGATCGCCTCGGGGTCGTGCTCGACGTGCCCCGGTTGCGGGTAAATCTGCGGAAATTCCTTCTGCGCGGAGCTGACCGGACGACCGTCGCGGCCGAACACGATGGCCCGGCTGGAAGTCGTCCCCTGGTCAAGCGCGAGTATGTATTGCGACATGATTGGCATTCGTCAATGAGAAGCAGGGCCCGCCCGATACCCGTTTGCTCGCTTTGGCTCCCGGCGCGACGCCGCTATTTCCCCCGCCCGCCGGGTCGTCCCTTTGGCGCCGACAGAGCCGACCTGACAAGCGAAAGCCTTCGCTCGACCTCGCGCAGGTCGTCTGCGAGCGCTTGCGACGGCTCGACCTTGACCAGCGCGAGCTTGTCGGCCTGTTCATTGCTCAGAAAGACCGCCCCGACCGGATCGGAAAACACCAGGCGCCAGCCCGGCGTCATCAGAAGTCCGCGGATCTGCAGCAGCGACATCCTGTTGTCGAGAAGGACCGCCGGCAATTCGCCTTTGTTCTCTTTAAAGACTTCCTGCCAGCCCGGATTGGCATCGGCCATCAGGCTGAGGATCCAGTTATAAACCTCGAACGTATTGCGGCTGCAGACTTCCAGGCGGCCGTCCATGAAGACCAGCCGTTCCGGCGCGTTGTGGTAAATATAGACCGCCGCCTGCCCGTTATGAGAGACGAACGCGCGACCTGGAAAGCCGGGCTGCCCGGCAAATTTCGCAGCGTCGTGCATGAACCACTCACGGGCCTCACCCAGCGCGAACGGTTTATTCTGTTCGCCGATTTCATTCCAGAGGCCGCTGACGACTGCCAGGATGAGACCGGCGAGCAGGGCCGCCATTCCCCACGTTCGCGGCAGTCGAGACCCTCCGGCCGCCGGTTGCCCTTCGGGAATCATCGCTTCGCTCAGATTTTCGCAGGCCACAAATCCCGAGACGATCGCGAAGATGTTCGTATTGCGAGTCGCTTTCCAGGCGAGCTGCGAGAAGCCGGCGAAGAGCAGGAGCCGCAGGACGCTCCACCGCCGCCTGTGCACAATCAGCCAGACGAAACTCGCCGCGGTAACACACCACACACCGACCTCGGACAGCAGGTAGATGTTCGCGACCCCTTTCCAGCCGAACATCATCAGGAAATCAATCGGCCGATGAAACTCACCGACGTTTTTCGAATAGAAATCCTGCTCGACCGAGAACTTGCGGTACAAGGTCAAGGGGAACAGCGCCCCTTCCTCGAAATACGGATTGGCCAGGCACGCCAGCGCCACCAGCCCCGCCGCCCAGATGATCTCGCGAGACGAGGGCTTGGGGGCGGGCGGCGCCAGGCCCCATCGTCCGCGGGCGACGTCGCGGGCGACGCAGTCCGCCGCGTAACAGGCCCCCACGACCAGACCCAGCACGAACAGGGCATGGCAGTTGACCCACACGACCTGCAGCATGGGCAAGAACCAGATCAGCCCCGGCCGGCGATCGACGTGCGTCGCCATCCACATCCAGCACGCCAGAAACAACTGCGACAGCATTTCCGGGCGTTCGTACCCGCGCCCCGAGATGCAGATGACCGGCAAAATCCACAACGCGGCCTTACCCCAGACCGGCAGCCGGCGTCCGCCCGCCTGCCAGGCGACGGCAACGGCACCGGTGATGACGGCCGCCTTCACCAGACTCACCAGGTCCACGCCCCCCAGGCGATAGAGGAACGTGATGAGGAGCTGAAAGCCCCAGTGCAGGTCGATCCATGGCTTTCCGACTTCGGTGAACGTGTACAGGTCCACCTGCGGAATCCGCCCCTCCTGAAGGATCCATTCCCCGGTCTTGAGATGCCACCAGAAATCGGTGTCGTACAGCGGATAGCACAGACTCAGAAACGTCCACAGCAACAGGCCGCCGAACAACATCCGATCCCAGAGACGCGCGTTCCGGAGTTCCGCCGGAGGAAGGGGATCGAAAGGGGAATTCGCTCGCGCCGGATTCGCGTCCGGCGCGGTTGGGCGCTGTCGATGTTTTCGGGACATGATCGTCTCATCGTGGCGAGAACCGGGGCGACAATCAAGTCGCGGACGCGGGACGCTTTCAAGCCCGCCCGGCGGCAGCCCGGCGCCTTATCCGACGATGATGTCGTGGACGATCTCGCCGTGGACGTCGGTCAGGCGGAAATCGCGGCCGGCGTAGCG
>JBLMWR010000597.1:0-3098 GCA_050257335.1 Deltaproteobacteria bacterium
GCCGCGAGGCCGCGATTCTCGAGTGCGATCCGGAAACGGGTCACGACGACCTTGTTGAAAGACAATCTGGGCTCCGAACAGTACCACTGGATGAATTCATCAATGGCATGGCCATACCCGCGCTTTGATTCCGGCGACCGCAAGCTCTCCAGTACCGCATATGCATGTGGAATCTGCCGCGGCCCCAGGATCGAATCGCCCTCGGACAAGCTAGATCGCTGAGAACCGATTTCGATGATGTACTCTCCTCGAAGCACATAAAACCACTCGTCCTGGTTGCGATGCAGGTGGCGTGGAGGTCCACCTTTCCGAGTATGGGTATTTTCCATGACGAACAGATTTCCACGGGTGGTCTTGCGTTCCGACCTTGAATTCCGTGGTGCTGGCGCCGATAGTGTGATGTTCGCTAAAGCCGTCCTCGCCAGCGGGAACGCGAACCACGTTCCCATTTGGCTTTGACCTTTGACCTGCCAGTGCCAGGGGAAATGCCGCAATTGCACCCATAAAGGTACGGCGTTCGGGACTTCGCATGCTTACTCCTCCCCTCAGTCTACGACGCCTTCGGATCTGGCCGTCGGACATCTGTCGACTTGTGTCCCGGAGGAACGCGTCGCTGGAGTTGATAAGGTCAAGTTGACGATAAACGCCCAAACCGCTGATGTGCCCAGGGGCTTGCTGTCCAAGTAGTCGCTTCAGACAACGGCATACCGGATGGGTGCGTCACCGGCCTCATGGGCTCTGGTATTCCGCGGCCGGGATCGATGATACGTGTCATCGGAAGTGCTTGGCAGGCTCGACGAGCTGACGACTACGAGCCCCGGCCGTTCGCCTGGAACTGCCCGGCGCGGGAACCCGGCTGAAAACGGATTCACTGCGGGCAACGCGTGCGCTCGAACCCACGGTGCGGCGTGGCTTGGGCCAGATATAGACAACGGAGATCGTCAGGAACGGCAGGCCAGAAGCGGCGCTTCCGCTAGGCGGCCCTTCACTGGCGACATAAATCCAGCCCCCGTTCGAATCCTGACCAGCCGCGCTTCGGGGAAAAGTCGTTGCTGGTGCACCCGCGGATGGAAACCATGCCATTTGACCCTTTTCAGGTCCGAAACACGCGTATTCCCACGGGAGGAGCCTCACCGTCCTCCAGCCAACGATCGCTCGAGTGGGAATCTATGGAAGTCGCACGACACCTACACGTATTCGGTATTCCGATCCGTCCGGGATGGGCCGCCAGGCAGCTGTTCGCTTCCTGGGCGCGCGGCGTGCAGGCGGGCAACACGGCGCGACGCGACGCTTCCCGCCCCCGCGGACTCGGACTGACGAAGGAAACCATCGATCTCCTGCCGTGCGCCAGGCGTCTCAGCTTTCCCGCCGAGGTCGAACGCCGGTTTCAAGCCGATTACGCGCGTCGCACGGTAGGCACCAGCCGCATAGCTCTGGGGATCGGGATCTTCCTTTACGCCGTGTTCGGCATTCTGGACTACTGGGGGCTGCCTCTCTCGACGGCGTACGCGTGGGCAATCAGGTACGCGATCGTCTGTCCGTTCTTCTCGGCCGTCCTCGTCGCGAGTTGGATTCCGGCATTCCGAAAGATGATGCAACCCCTTTTGTCCACCGCAGTGTGCGTCGCGGGTCTGGGTATTGTCGCGATGATCGTTGTCGCCAAACCCGCCGAGCCGGCCCACTCGCACTACTACGCCGGCCTCATTCTCGTCGTGATGTTCGGGTTTACGTTCGTTCAGTTGCGATTGCGATACGCGATCCTCGCGACGTCGCTGGTCGTCGTGGCGTACGAGACGGGCACTCTGGTGATCGACGGCATATTGAACTCTCCCGATGGGGCATCGTTGTTCCTCAACAGCAATTTCTTCTTCGTCTCGGCGCACGTTCTGGGGATCTCGGCCTGCTATACGCTCGAGTTCTACAAGCGCCGCGATTTCCTGCAACGGCGTGTAATCGAGTCGGATCTGATCGCCGCTCGGGACGTCCAGCACGCGCTTATTCCGAAGCGCTTTCCGGATATTCCCGGGTTGAGCGTCGCCGGATCCTGTCGGACCTCCCGGGCGGTGGGCGGGGACTATTTCGACGTCCTGCAGCGGGGCGCGGCCGAGTGGCTTCTGGTAATCGCGGACATCTCCGGAAAGGGGACGGCCGCTGCCCTCCTGATGGCGAATCTTCAGGCGATCATCCGCACCCAGGCGCCCGGGATGACTCTGCAGGAGATCGCTTCACTGGTCAACCGCCATGTGCACCGGTTCACGAACCAGGGCCGCTACATCACCGCGATCCTGGCTTCCTATAACGCTAGTACGGGGATGTTGGCTTATCTAAACGCGGGGCACAACGGAGGCGCCGTGGTCGGCGCGGACGGGAGCGTCCGGCGGCTGCGGTCCACCGGGTTCCCTCTCGGCATGTTTCCGCAAGCATGGTGGGAGGTGGACGACGTCGCGCTGGCCGCCGGCTCAAAGCTGCTGCTCTATACCGATGGAATCGTGGAACGGGAGGACGCTCGGGGGGACTTCTATGGAGACGGTCGCCTCTTCCGGATGGCGTTGCGAAACCCGGGCTGCCCGTCCGAGACGGCATTGAATGCCATTCTCGACGATTGCGATTCCTTTGCCGGGAGCGCACCTATGTCGGACGATTCGACGCTCTTGCTCGCTGCCATCCCGGGCGCCTACGGTCCCTCCGTGTGCAGCGAAACAAACACCAGGCACGCTGAGCGCGACGTTCCTTACGAACAAAGCGACGCCGATCCTCCGCTCCAGTTCGCACCCAACACATCCACAACCCGGTCGCGGCACGCACGACTCTGGTCAGCAAAAGAATGGCGCAGAGCACGCCCGAGAGGTCCGGCGCAACGTAGCTGTGCCCCAGCCAGGCCGCACGATGCAGTTTGCTGAGCATACCTCAACCAGTGAGATTAATGAACGACAGCGTATCGGCTTTCTTCGGTGCGGACTGCACCGGGCGAGTTCGACTGCTGCCGCCAGCATGTCACCCGTCGCGCAGGTCGCGATCACCAGTTTTTGACACGGAGCAGACGGTTCGGCGGGCCATACCGGCCGGCAGCGATGACGGGCTTTGTCTGGACCATCTCG
>JBLMWR010000598.1:0-2644 GCA_050257335.1 Deltaproteobacteria bacterium
AGCAGAACTCGTGAGAGTTCTGACTCCAACGGTAATCGGGGCACCGAATTCTCACGAATTCGGCTACCGCTGCGTGAATAATCCGGGTTAGGCTGCAACGCTGTCACGCGAGAATTCGCGAAACCGCAGGCATCAGGGGTCCCGAATCGCAAAAACGCCGTCCGAACCGGATGCAAGCCGTGCTTGCAGTTTCGCGTTTCTCGACCGTGAGCGCAGCAGGGGAACGAGCCGCGTTCACTTCCTCCCCGCGACCTGCGCTCCCTTCCCGATGCAGTAGAGCGCTTTCCCGGTGCGGATGAAGATCTGCCCCTGGCTGATCGCCGGCGATGCCGAACACGAGTCTGGCGGCTCTTCCCCCTCGGCCGCCGCGAACAGCCGGTTGACTGCGACCGCGTCGAATTCCTTACCGGGCCGGATGACTTGCATCACGCCATTGTCGTCGAGAAAGTAGGCCAGCCCGCCGGCGGTCACCAGCGACGCGCTGTAATGCCGGCTGAGGTTCTTCGACCAGTAAATCGTGCCGTCACGGGCGTCGAAACAGGTTGCCACGCCGAAGTCGGAGGCGACGAAGATGTAATCTCCGACGGCGATCGGCGAGGGAACGTACGACGCGATCTTCCCCGTGTGATGCCAGGCAATATCGGAATCGGTGATCTTTCCCCGGCCGGTCGGCTTGATTGTCAGCACGTGCAGTTCCGGGAAGCCGGCCGTCACGAAGACGAGATCGTGGGTGTACAGAAGCGACGCCACGAACTGCTCGGTGGGCCCGTCGATGGTCCAGTGCAGCGCGCCATTCCGGGGGTCGTAGCTGGCCACGCATTTGCTTCCCGAAAGCAGCATCTGCGTGCGGCCGCCGATGTCGCGGATGATCGGCGTGCAGTAGCTGCGGGTGCGGTTCTCGCGAGGGATCTTCCAGACCGTTTCGCCGGTCGTCCTGTTGAGAGCGACGATGTACGATTCGCCGTCGTGGTCGCCGTTGACGATTACGGTGTCTTCGAAGACGACGGGCGAGCTGCAATAGCCGTGAACGCTCGAAAAAACTCCCGGACGCACTTTCCAGCGTTCGTTTCCGTCAAAATCGCAGGCGGCGACGAGCATCTGATTTTTTTCAGGCGGTTCTTTCTTTTCGAGAAAGCTGACGTAGACGAGCTTGCCGTCGGTGGCGGGCGTGCTCGAAGCGTAACTGTTGAGCCGGTGCTTCCCCTCCAGGGGCGAGCGGACGACCGACCGCTCCCACAGCAGCTTGCCGGTCTTGCGGTCATACGCCGTCACCACCCGGTCGTGATGTTCGAGATCCGTCCCCACGAGAAAGACACGGTCTTCCCAGACAATCGGAGAGGCATGGCCGGCGCAGGGGACATCCACCCGCCAGGCGATGTTCTCGGTGTCGCTCCAGCGGATCGGAACGCCTGTTTCCAGGCTCGTCCCGTCCCCGCGCGGTCCGCGCCATCCCGGCCAATTCTCGGCCCACAGCTCGCCACACGAAAGCAGCATGCAAACAAACAGACCGAACGCCGTAATCGCGATTTTCTGCATCATGTGCTCCAGCAGGTTTTTCTCCTTGTTTCCGCCTCTTCTCGGCCAGGCGTCGGCGCCACACCACACTCGGGTTCGCCTCGCGGCTAAACAGATACTGCCCCCCACTCCGCATTCCACATTCCGCATTTCCCTCAATCTGCCTGCTGCACGGCGCTCACGATCATTTGAAAATCCGGGTCGTGGCGCAGCGGGTCGAAATCGGTCTCGTCGTCGATGAGCTGCCGGAACGAAGCGTCCATCCGCAGCGCCCGCCCCAGCCACGACAGCGACTGCGTCTTGTTTCCGGCCAGAGACCAGTAGCACGAGAGATTGTACAGGATCACTGCTTCTTTGGGAGCAATCTTGTACGCCTGTTCCATCGAGATGATTGCCCGCGGCAACTGGTTCGTCCGTTTGTAGCACCAGGCCATCGCCATCAGCAGTTCGACGTCGTCGGGCTTTTCTTCGAAGGCACGATGAAACGCCGCCAGGGCCTCTTCATGACGCTCCAGGTGCCGCAGTGCGTCGCCGCGCAGGTAGTTCGCCTCGTACGCCGTCCTGTCGAGGCCT
This sequence comes from Deltaproteobacteria bacterium, assembly GCA_050257335.1. Classification (GTDB taxonomy): domain Bacteria; phylum Planctomycetota; class Planctomycetia; order Planctomycetales; family Planctomycetaceae; genus JACQFH01. Next base: position 2,089 of record JBLMWR010000598.1, read on the forward strand.
TCGATCTGGTCCAGCGACGCCAGGGCGTGGGTGTACATCCCGAGCATGATGTACCCCTCGGCAGCCGTCACCAGCCTGTCGCTCCGGCTGCGAACCTTCTCATCCATCCCCGCCGTCTCCTTCCGAATCCGGGTACCAACCGCAACTGCTCTCACCGCGCCTGCAGAGTCTCTCCCCCATTCGCAAGGGGGGAAAGGTGAAGCTGCCTTACGACGATCCTCCAACCGCTCAGCATCCATCCGACGCCCGTCCCTTTTGCGGCGGGCACCGTATTATGCGACAACATCCCTGCCGTTCTCAAGGGCAGCGACATGCTGTTGAACCCCCGATTGCCGAATGCTAGACTGCCTCCCGAGACCATTCGGAGAGATGGCAGAGTGGTCGAATGCACCGGTTTGCTAAATCGGCATCGCGGGTAAACTGCGATCGGGGGTTCGAATCCCCCTCTCTCCGCTGCGAGTTTCACTCGCGCGCCGCGACGGGCTGTAAGCCAGTACGTTGCGGCTGATCCATCGCCTCAAAAACCCTCCCGGGTGCACATCTGGTGCACCGCTGG
>JBLMWR010000599.1:0-3309 GCA_050257335.1 Deltaproteobacteria bacterium
CTCCAGAAGGAAGTGTTCATGCGATGGTTCTCCTTGGGTTTCCGCAAGAGAGCCCCGAACGGGGCGAGATTCGATAGCCCAGGGCGGAGCCGGCCGAGCCGGCGCAGCCCTGGGTACGTGACGAAGAATTCGCAGCAGGCCCAACGGGCCGAGATTCCCGCGGCGCGCAGGACGGCCCGAAAAAGGAAGCTCGCCCCGTTGGGGCTTTCGGCATTTCTTTTGTGACACAACCCAGGGCTCCGCTTCGCTGTGCCCTGGGCTGTCGCCCCATTCGGGCCTTTTGGATGGCGTGCGATCGCAACAAAAGTGGCGTCGAGAACATGGGCGAAGCGGGTTGGGCATCTAACCGCCCGTCCTTAAGTGAGCTTGAGGATGAAGCATTCATGCGCTATTTCTCGTCTCGGGGCGCGTCGAGCCCCGGCCAGTCCATCGATCCGCATTTCATGATTGCTGGAAGGCCTGTCCGGCTTGCGGCACCGTCCAGATCGGTGGGGCGCTGTCCAAACTGGGATACGGCCCCGACAGCGCCGGACAGCGGGCGCCGGGAACCACTTGGACATCAAAGATCTCCTCCACCCCGGTGACGAACTCGAGGTGCGCGATCAGCCGGCCCGTCGTCAGGTCCACGACGCCGACGCCGCATTTGAGCTCCGGCCGGCGATCCGCGATCGGCATCCCCCCGAACGTCGAGGTCTCGCGGATCTTCGAGAGACCCACGAACGCGAAGCGGTCGTACAGCGCCAGGCCCCGCGTGTAACCAGGCAATTCGGCCACCGTCTGCACGTGCCCTTTGACGGGATCGACTTCGACCAGTTGCCCCGCTCCCGAGTGCAGCAGCCACACCCGGCCGGCATGGACGCGCGGCGAATGGGGCATGGCGAAGCCGCGCGCCACCGTCTGGCCGCTGGCGACGTCGATCAGGCAGCCGCTGGTGGCCTTGTTGGGCCGCCAGCCCTGCGGCGTATCGGTCTCGGCCAGGGCGGTCACGTACCGGGGGGTGGGCACCGATTCGGAGAGAATTGGTCCCCCCCGCTCGCCGGGAGCCATGGCCAGTCCGTTGAGGTGACAGCGGTCTTCAGCCGCCAGGGCGGTGATAAACGGCGGCCGCCAGCGCGGCACGAAGCTGTGATGGTCGTCGAGCGTGCACAGGCATCCGAAGGCCGTGTTGACGAGCCACAGTTCGTCCCCCGACCAGGCCATCTCGTGGGCCTGGATCTCGCCGGTGAAGTGGGAAGAGCGGGTCAGGAAGCAGGCGTCATGCCGGCCGGCCGGTTCGACGCGGGCCGCCAGGTCGGGGGCGCTGTTAAGAAACCAGACCTGGGCGCGGGCGCCGACGGCAATGCCGTCCGGCCTGACAGACAGTCCCATGGCCCGCTCGAAGTTGTGGTAGGAGAGGGTCAACTCGTTTTCGGCGACGCCGACGGAAACGACCTTGCCGGCCTGATAAGTCGAGACCAGCAGCGATACGCCGAGTTGGCTGAGCAGGGAGGGCAGTGTGCGCGTGTATTCGTGACGGACTTCACGCGTGGCGGGGGTGCCGGTCTTTTCCGACGGCGGCACGCCGGCCTCGGCAGCCGCGGTCACACCGTCGATTTCAAGCATTGTCATACGAAACCGCTTTCGCATCGGAAGGCGGTCTGCGATATAATCAAAACGTCATCGCCGTCGGCGCGCAGACCGAGCGCCGGGGTGATGCCTGGCCGGTGAGGGGCTTGCTTGGCGGTAAGGACCTCGCCGGCCGCTATTTTTTAACGTCCGAATCGTCTCCAAAGTTGGAGCAAGACAAGGAGAGGGGGAGAGTGGGAGACAAGGAGAAAAAAGACGCGAACGGTTGTCCCTGCAGCCTCTCCTTGTCTCCCCCTCTCCGTGTCTCCTTGTCTTCCTCCAACGTCGTCATGATTCCCAACTGCAACTGGAGCTAACGACGACCTTCGGTTTTCAACAGCGCCTCGGCCTCGCCGCGGAAGAGCTGCAAAGTGGCGCGGCGTGTCCAGGGAAGATTTTCGTTTCGCATTTCCTCGTCCATCCGCTGGACGGCCTTGTCGATCCACTGACGCCCCTCTTCGGCATGGCCCAGGCGGTGGTGGGCCATGGCCAGGAAGAACCACGGATAAGCGGGCGAGTACATGGGCGGTTTCGCTGCGGCTTGCTCCCAGGCGGTGCTGACATCGTTGAGCCGCCCGATCGCCTCATCGAACCGGCCCGCACGGTAGAGCGCGGCCCCCAGGGAGTTGGTGAACGAACTATTCCGCGGATCGCTCGCGCAGGCCATCTCGGCCATCTTGACCAGTCTCCTTGGATCTTTAACTGCTCCCGGAACCAGTGCGCCCGTCCAGGCCACCCACTGGCCGACTTCGGGCTTATCGGATTGGCCGAAGCGTTCGAGCATGGCGGCGCAAGCGGTCTGGTATCCCGCCAGATCGCCGGCGGCGACATGGGCCAGGGCGTGCCAGTAGCGACTCACCACGTCGTCGGGATCCAGCTCGATTGCTTTCGCAAAGTCGGCATCAGCCTGTGTCACTTCGCCGCGCGTCGCATGGATCCGGGCCCGCTGGAAGTAGGCCCAGGCGGTCTCGGGACGGGCGTCGAGGACCAGCGTGGCATACTTCAAATCGTCGGACTTGGCCTGGTCCTGGTCTGCCGACAACTGCTCGGGCAGGCCGAGGAGCGATGCCGCTTCGGCCCTGAATCGGAGCAGCTCATCGTTCCGGGGCGCGAACTTCTCGATCCACACCAATGCCGCCGCGTACGCCTTGCGAGCCTGATCTTTGTCGCCGCGTTGCCAGTGGGCCATGGCAATGAAGAGCGCGTTATGACTGAAGTTGTCACCCCGATACAATTCCTCCGACCTCGTGAGCGTCTCGATGGCGGCGTTCCACTGGGCAGCCCGGTAATACGCCACGCCCAGAGTGTTGACGAAGTGGGCGGCGTTCGGCGCCAGCTCCACGGCATTCCGCGCCAAGCCGACCGCCGCGTTCGAAATCCGAGCGTCGGGTTCTCCGGAAGCCACCAAGTTCCAAGCGAGGTTGTTGCACACGAGGGCCACATAGGCGCGATAATCGGCGGAATCCGAGTGTTCGCGCGCGCGTTCCTCCCAGAGGGCGCTGGCATTCAGGCAGACGGCCTCCGCCTCGTCGGCCCGGTTCGCTTCGCGTAATAGCTTGACCAAACGCCCGTACGCGGTGATCAGGTGCCAGCTATGGTCGCGGTGATCACGCTCGGCCGTCAGCTTCTCCCAGGCGGCCACGGATTTCCGTAAGGCGATCTCTGCCTCCTCGGTGCTATTCACCTGTCTGAGCAGTTCGCCCA
>JBLMWR010000600.1:0-4700 GCA_050257335.1 Deltaproteobacteria bacterium
GCAGTCGGCGAGCGGAAAGTCGCTTTGCGCGGCTCGGAAATCGTGCAGATCGAAACCGAAGGAGTCCGGATTCCGCGGCGGTCGGAGGTCGCCTGGCGGCTGCGGGCCGCGTGCGAAGGGGTCTCGGCAATCGAGATTCTCGTGGATGGGGAGGCCCCCGTCCGCAAGCAGGTCGTCGTGGGGGAGGCGTTGCGCAAAATCTCGCGCCGCAAGAACGGCCCGGGAGCCTGGGAACAATTCCTGTACCCTGCTGAACCGTCCATCGACGGCGACCATTCGGTTTGCCAGGTTGATCTGCGATACCCCGCCCGGGAACTGTACCTTGGAGACTTGGAAATCGACTGGCTGGCCGCCTTCGTGATTCTGACCATGGTTTTCGGGCTGGTCCTCAAGCGCCCCCTGGGCGTTCAACTCTAAGGGCTTTCCGACGCCGCACTTCCCCGTGATCATGCGCGATTATGTGACGATCGTTTCCGGCGTCCCGCGATCCGGGACGTCGATGATGTTGAGGATGCTGGCTGCCGGAGGCCTGCCGGTTCTGACCGACGGCGTTCGCGGCGCCGACGAGGACAATCCGCACGGATACCTGGAATGGGAAGGAGTGAAGTCGCTGAAGGAGGACGCCTCGTGGGTGGCCCGCGCGGTCGGCAAGGCAGTGAAAGTGATTTACCACTGGCTTCCCGCGCTCCCGCTGGAATTCCGGTACCGCGTCGTTTTCATGCAGCGGGACCTCGACGAGGTGCTGGCCTCTCAATCGGCGATGCTCGAGCGACGGGGAGCCGTGACCCAATCCCCGGACGACGCCACGATGAAGCGCCTGTTCCAGGAGGAGTTGCGGGAAATTGACGAATGGCTGCGCCAGCGGCCTTCTTTCGTTCGCTTGGACGTCGATTACGCCGACGTCATCGCCGACCCGCGGGTACAGGCTGATCGGGTGAGCGCTTTTCTCGGTGGAGAACTGGACAATCAGGCGATGGCGGACATAGTCGATCCGGCGATGTATCGACGGCGTACGATCTGATCGCGCAGGGTGGGCTTTTCCGGTCTTGACAAGCCGGGCCGGCTGGCGAAAGAAGTCACTCACTGGGCTTTGGAGGTGATGTCGCAGCCGTCCCGGCGGCCGCGGTTTCTCTTCCTGAATTATTTCGACACGCACCAGCCGTATGAGCCGCCGGAGGAATTTGCGCGAAAATTCGGGTCGCCTGGCGCCTGGCTCGCCAGCCCGAATCGCGATCCCATCGCGGTCGAGCAGATGGTCAGCCTGTACGACGCAGGACGGCCGACGGCCCGATCATCGCCCCAGGGGCGTCTTCCGCACGACGATGGCGCGCAGAAATGAAACGACCCCCGGGAAAATCTCCCGGGGGTCGCCATCGGTCGAACCCAATCGGACAAGCTCCAAATGCGTTCGTTACTTTCACTGACCGTTGCCGCTTAGCCACGCAGGCCGAAGAGGTTCGACAGGTGGCTCTTGCGAGCCTTGGTCTGCTGATTCTTCAGACGCGAGGGGAAGTAGGCTTCGGGCTCCGCCGAGGCCGGGGCCGGGGCCGGAGCGGGAGCCGCTTCGCCGCCTTCCGCCGGAGCCGCCGGAGCCGATTCCGTGTGAACCGGAGCCCCGCAGCTCGCGGCCTGAGTGCAGCAGCCGCCGCAACCCTGGTTGCAGCAGTCCTGAACGTCATAACCGCACTGCCGCAGCGCCTTGCACGCCGCTTTCACGACCTTCTTGTCGCAGTCCGCCAGAGCACAGGTCAGGGCGGCGACGACTTTGTCGTTGCAGCAGCAGGGGTTCCGCTTGGTCTGCTTGCGAATCTGATTCGCGGCCTGCTTGCGGACCCGCTCGTCAGTATCGTTCAGGCCGTAGATGAACGCGCACATGATCTCGGGGTTGCACACGCAGTCGTACTTGCCGAGCTTCTTGAGCGCCTTGCGGCGTTCTTTGGCATGGCAGGCCGTCTGCGATTCGTAAATCCAGTGTGCAACTTCGCAGGGGTCGGCATTGCAGCAATTGTTCTTGCCGCAGCCGGTGTCGCAGCACTTGGCCTGAGCCGGACCGCACGGAGCGGCGCACGAGACCGGAGCCGGAGCGCACGCCGCCGGAGCCGCGCACGAAACGGGAGCCGGAGCCGCACACGCCGGAGCCGCGGCCGGAGCGCACGCCGCCGGCGCCGCACAGGTCACAGGAGCCGGAGCGGCACACGCCGGAGCCGGAGCGCAGGCCGCCGGTGCGGCGCACGAGACCGCGGCCGGTCCACACTTGGGAGCACAGCACGGGGCCGCGTTGCAGCACGAGGGCTTGCAGCAGGCAGCGGTCCGCTGGTAATTGTAGATCTTGGGACATTGCGGCTTGCAGATGACAGGCCGGCAGCATTGGGGCTGACAAGAGGGGGCGCACCCGCAGCTCTTCTCAGCGCCGCAGCAGCTATGGCTGGTCAACACGATGGCGCCGGCGTTTGCCGAGCCCACCATGCCGAGCATGGCCACAACCGCACCATAAAGTTTCGTCCATTTCATAAAGCAGCGTCTCCTTCCCTTGGGATTTGGGTCGTCAGCCGTTCTAACCGCGGATGGGTCGGGGTGTATTTCGTCCGAAGGCAGGTTGTGGTCCCTGGAACTGGAACCGGCTTGACCGCCTGCGACGCGCGTCGCTTTTGTCCGAGACAAGTCCGACGACAACACCGCGAAGTTAGACGGCTAAACCATCCGCCACTGGGGCTGGCACACAGCATCGGCGCCGTCGGGCTTTTCCGCAGCCCGAACCTTTCCTCGGCAAGTCCGATGATCCCTGCCACCGGCGTAGATGCGGGAGCCGGAAAAGCAGGACTGATCCAATCATCGGCGACCGGTCCGGCTGGCCTTGAGTGTCGCAAAGTATTATTCAGGAAGAAGGTTACGGCGATTCCGGCAGTGACTTGCACGCTCTTTCCGGCAAGGAAAACTACAGCGGAGTTTGCCGGCGTCGCCCTCGGATCAATCGCTACAGCCGGGTCAAGATGGAGAATCTGGCGCGTGTGCGGAACAGCGGAATTCACCTTCACATTTGCTGGTTTTGTTCAATCGCCGCAATACCCGTTCGGCTTTGACGCCCTACGACCGTGTGAACCGGCTTGCTCGTGGTTGACGGCACAATCCGTATAAGCGTCTTTACCGGCTCACGGCCGTTCGGCGCAATCCTCAGACAGTCGTCGAGGAAGCATCGCGACAATTGCTCTGGCCATAAAACCGGTCGGCCGGTAACCTATCACCCCTTTTCCCGGATAACTCACATAAAACCAGGCGTTCCTCGTCCCTCGCTTGCGCGTCGGGCCGGTATGAATGATCCGAGGTCGCCAGTGCGCCGGGGAGCAGGAGTGCCCGCATGTGGCTGTCCGTCGCTTTGTTCGTCATCACCGTGGCGCAGGCCTGCGCGCTCACGTACTGTGCCCTGCATTTGGGACGGTGGTTGCGCATTCTCGATTTTCCCGATAAGCAGCGCAAGCTGCATTCGCGGGCCACACCGCGAACCGGAGGCCTGGCGATCTGCGCGGCCCTGTTGCTGGGGGTCGTCGAAGCGCACGGGTTGCATGCCGCCCAGGCAATGGCCGACGCGGAATCCGTGCGCTTTACCGCGTTCCTTCTCTTGTCAGCCGCGCTCTTGTGCGGGCTGGGATTGTGGGACGACAAATACGGGCTGCGCGCCCGGAGCAAATTCGCCTGGCAGGCAGTGGCCATTCTGCCATTCGTCTGCTGGGGGCGATCGACCGCGACCACGGTCCTGTTCGGATGGCATCTCGATTTCGCCTGGCTGGCGGTCCCGGTGATGCTCTTCTGGCTCGTCTCGTGCACGAACTTCGTCAACCTGCTGGACGGACTGGACGGGCTGGCCGGTTCCGTGGGATTGATCGTCTCGCTGGCGGTGGCCGTGCTGGCGTGGTGGAACCAGATCCCCGAAGCCTCGCTTCTGGCGCTGATTCTGTCGGGAGCGCTGGTCGGCTTCCTGATGTTCAACTGGCCGCCGGCGCGGATCTTCCTGGGGGACTCCGGAAGCCTGCCGCTGGGGTTTCTGGTGGGGGCCCTGGCCCTCGAGGCGTCGGCGAAGAAGGCCGCCGGACTGACCCTGGCCGTGCCGCTGGTGCTCCTCAGCATTCCCATGTTCGACACGTCGATGGCGATCCTCCGCCGCAAACTGAACGGCCGCAGGATCGGACAGGGGGATCGGGGCCACATTCATCATTGCCTGCGCGACCGGGGCTGGTCTCCCACGCAGACGCTGCTGTCGATCGGCTCAATGTGCACGGCGACGGCGGCGGCCGCCGTGCTGGCGACGGTGTTCAACAACGATCTGATCGCCGTCGGCATCTGCCTGGCGGTTCTGGCGGTCCTGATCTCGGGACGCCTGTTCGGATTCAACGAAACCGTGCTGCTGATGCGGCATTTTCAGGCGGTCGGCGCGTTTCTGAAGTCGGTGCCGCGCGTCCTGCGGATGAAATTCGTCGTCGTCCGTCTCGAAGCCGCCGTGACCGCCGGCCAGCTCGACTTGTGGAACAAGATTATCAAACGGGCAAAGCGGCTCGACGGCCTGGAAATCGAATTCGCCTGCGAACACCTTCCCAGCGGCAGGAAACTGACGTCCCTCGTGTGGACCTCCGGCGGCGGCGCATCCCCCGGCGGGGAATTTCCGGTTTGGCAGTTCAGCTACTTCGTCCCCCGGGGGGCAGGCATCG
>JBLMWR010000601.1:0-9027 GCA_050257335.1 Deltaproteobacteria bacterium
ATCTGATTCGTGTACAGCTCGCTGACCCGGCCCAAGGGATAATTTGCACCAACCGGGTCCTTGACGTCGGCCGTTTGCCCCGCGTCCCGGCCCGGGTCGACGTTCGCCGAGTAGCTCAGGAACTCCGGCGCGGTCCAGTGCAGAAAATCCGGCGACGTCGAAGTGCGGATGTCGCGGCCGTCGCGGAAGTCGCGATGGTACTCGCGATAATCGCCGCGCTCCGCGTCCCAGAACGCCAGATTTTGCGAGTCGAAGGCCCCCTTCGTGATGACCGGCTCGGGATGCATGAGGGTCCAATGGATTCCGTCCGGCGACTGGAACGCATACAGCCCGTGCTTGCCGCCACCCACGCCGAGGGCTTTGTACTTCGCCTCGGCGGCACACCCGGGATTCGTGTCGCGGAAGGGCACGAAGGCATGCGCCCCGACGCCGTCCCAGACGATGTTGTTCTTCTTTGAATCGTTCCAGGCGAAGAGCCCCAGTTCGGGCTTCGTCCAGTGGATGCCGTCCGGGCTTTCGGCATAGCAGTAAAGATCGCGCGTGCTCGGCCGGTCCTTGCCGCCGAGATACGAAGAGTGGCTGCCCCGATAGTACATCCGGTACTTTTCACCATCCTGGAACACGGTGACGTAGTTGGTCGCGTTTCCTTCCCACGGCGCATCGGTAACCAAGGCTACGTTCTGCGGCGTCGGCTGATGCAGCCGCAGCTCGGCCCTCCCCGTGAGACGTTCCACGAGCGCGGCATCCACGAACAGCTCGCGCCGCGAGCCGATTGCGACCGGCTCCGCGGCCAGAGACAGCGAGCTGACGAACAGCAGGGATACGAGAACTAAAAATCGCGTCATGGCGTACCTCCGGCAGGCGCTGGGGAATGTGCACGCAGTTGGTGCAATCCGCGATGATTATAATGGGACCCAGTGACCTGACGAACGGCCACGGCTGCAAGTTTTCTGCCGCGGTCAGCCTTGAAGCCCAGTCGCGTGCCGCATCCGTCATCACTCTCGCGACACTTTCTTCAGCAATAAGTCCGGGCGACACACCTGGCCCACGTGGATCACCAGCTCGATGCGCCGGGTGTTGTGAATATCGTCCAGCGGGTTTGCCGTCAGCAGCACGATGTCCGCCGTCTTCCCCGCAGAGAGGGAGCCGAGTCGCTCCCTCTCGCCCAGCGCGGTCGCATTGGCCAGAGTGGCGGCACGCAGCGCTGCCCCCGGCGGCAATCCCGATTCCACCAGCATCTCCAGTTCCTGATGCAGCGAGACGCCCGGGGGGACCTGCGGCTCGGGCGAGTCGGTCCCGACCAGCAGCGGGACGCCGGCACGATAGAGCTTGCCCGTCAGTTCCTGATACTTGGCGAACTCGCGGCGGCGATCTTCCAGCGGCCCACCCTGCGGACACCCGGTTCGCTTCAGGTAGACCGGCCAGAACTCGCGCAGCCGCCGCGGGACGAGAGCGTTGTCCGGATGATCGCGGACCTCCGGAACGTCGGACAGCAGGATCATGTTGCGAAAGACCGCCAGCGTCGGATCAACGAGAGTCTTGCGCTGAGCCAGCTCGGCCACCAGGGACTCGCAGAGCGGGTTGCTCAGATCGAGCATGCCGCGGTGCCCCGGCTTCTTCGCGACCTCCGGCGGAATGACGTAATTGAAGACCGACCAGATATGCTCGAGGCCGTCTACGCCGTCGGCCACGGCATCCTGGGCCGAGTAACGGCCGAGGTGCGCTGTCACGAACAGCCCGCGGCGATGACTCTCGTCAATGATGGCCCGGCCGACGGGTCGCGCCGTGCCGGCATAAATCTTTACCGTCGTGACGTTCCACCGCGCAAGGTCGTCGAACAGCGCAGCCACTTTGTCCGGATCGGTGATGGCCTGGCCGACGTCGCGGTGAATCGGCGGATCGGCGTCGAGCAGCGGGCTGCATGTGAAGACTCGAGGGCACAGCTCCGGATGCGCCGCGGCGAATCGGGCCACGAGCGTAGCGGCCACGACCTCGTCCCCGGTGCTGCGGATCGACGTCACGCCCGCCGCCAGGTACAACGGCAGTACCTCGTCGCCGGTCACATGCGCAAAATCGAGCACATGCACGACGTGCACATGAGCGTCGATCAGTCCCGGCAGGGCAAACTTGCCGCGGCCGTCGATGTGCGTCGCCTCGGCAGGCGCGTCCCGGACCTCGTCGGCCCCGGCCACGCGGACGATCTGTGTGCCGCGAATGACGACCGTCCGCTCTGGCAGCATCTTGCCCGATTCAGGATCGAACAGACTGCAGCGCTCGATCACCACGGATGGCTCCGCGCCGGATACGGCCGAAATGAAGGCCAGGCACAAAACGGCCGTCACGAGAATGTGCCAGTCGCGGCCGAACCGGCGCGGCGGCAAACAGGTAACGGCGATGGCGGACGTGTCGGAACGAGGCATGAAAAGTTCTCGCGTGGTCCTGGTGTCGAATGTGACGGGTTATCCGCCGGCCGAATCCGGCCCCCAGCGCAGCGGGCTGATTCCGGGTGCGTGGCGCGCCATCTGGTCGGGGCGATTCGGCAGGTCGTAATCGATCTTGCGTGTATTGAGGCTGCGGAAAAACGGGCGGACGTCGGCTGGCAGCCTCGCGACCCGCTCCGGATCGTAATCGGGGACTTCGCCGATGGGACCGGCCCATCCCGGTCGATAGGCGATCGCCAGCATGCGGCGATCGCTGTCGCTGTAATTCGGATAGTTGGCGTGGAACACTTTCTGGTTGATGATCACCGCCGAGCCGGCTCGGCAGGTCACCATCACTTCATCGTCGTGCGATAAATATCGCCGGTAAGGATTGCCGTCGGAGTGGAGCGAAAGATGGGACCGCGGAATGACCTTGAACGGGCTCCTCTCGGGGGTCAAATCGTCGAGGTAGTACAACACCCGCACCAGGCACGGAGAACTGGCCGCCAGACCGAAGATCTTCGACCCGTAAGGCTGCGCATCGGTATGAATCGCGATGCCGGGATGCCCCGGCTGAGACACCGCGTACGCGCAGGATGTGCAGATCAGCTCATCGCCAAACAGCGTCTCGAGGAATTCGACCATGGCCGGCAGGGCGATGACGCGAATGGCCGTCGGCGAATCCGTCCATTGCACATTGGCACAGCCGCGCTGATGTTCGCTGTAATCCACTGCCGTCGTCGGCAGCACGGTCAGCTCGGCGCGAATCGCGTCCAGTTGAGCTGCCGACAACAGGTTGGGGATGACGACATATCCCTCCAGCTCGATCGAACGCACACGCTCCTCGGTCGTCAGCGACTCCCAGTCCGCATCGGCCCGTCTTGAGGTGGCGATGCTCTCGCGCGTGTTGGTGAACGAAACATCCATCGTGCGGCCCTCATGTCTTCAAGAGTTCATCCGGTGCGGGATCGTGTGGGGCGAAGAGAGCCAGGGCGCCGCTGAGCACCAGCATCCCCGCCAGGGCGAGTAGGCCGTACCGATGACTGTGCGTCGCATCGTGAATCAAGCCCACTGTCCCCGGCCCCAGCAGTCCGCCGATGTTCCCCACGGAGTTGATTAGCGCAATCCCGCCGGCGGCCGCCGCGCCGCTCAAGAACGACGTGGGGAGCGACCAGAACGGGGGAAGCATGCTCATGACCCCCATGAAGGCCAGCGACAAACCGGTCAATCCCCAGACCGCAGAATCTGTCAGTGCGGCCAGCAACCAGCCACCGGCTCCCAGGAGGGCCGGCAGCCCCACGTGCAGGCGATATTTTCGGGTGCGGTCCGACCACGATCCATTGAGCAACATGCCCACCATTCCGCACAGGCTGGGGACCGCCGCCAGCAAACCGATCTGCAACTTGCTCGAATCCGGAAAATGATTGCGAATCAGTTCCGGCAGGTACAATCCCCCGGCGTTGGCGCAGAACGCCACCGTGAAATACAGCAGGATCAGGTACCAGACCCGCGGAGAGAGCATCGCCTGGCGCAGGTCGCCGCCGTGTCGTTGTTCCCGATGCTTTTGTTCCTGACTCATCCTCTCCACCAGCCAATTCCGTTCGTCGTCACCGAGCCAGTGGGCCTCGGAGGGACGATCGGTCAGCCAGAAGTAGACGCAGACTCCGAGAATCAGGGAGGGGAGGCTCTCGAGCAGAAAGACCCACTGCCATCCGTGCAGTCCCCAGGCCTGGTCGAGATATTGCATGATCAGCCCCGAGAGGGGGTTGGTGAGGATGCCACCGACGGCGTTCGCCGCCATGAAGCCTGCCACAGCGCGGGTCCGCTCCCGGGCGGGAAACCAATAGGTCAGATAGTAAATGATCCCGGGAAAGAACCCCGCCTCGGCGACTCCCAGCAGAATGCGGACACTCAGAAAACTCCAGAGGCCGGTCACGAGCATCGTGGCCCCCGAGACGATTCCCCATGTGACCATGATCCGGGCAATCCAGAGCCGCGCCCCGGTGGAGCGCAGAATCAGGTTGCTCGGGACTTCAAAGACGAGATAACCAAAATAGAACATCCCGGTGCCAAAGGCGTACGCCGTGTCGCTCATCCCCAGGTCGGCCTGCATCGTCAATTTGGTAAAACCGACGTTCCCGCGGTCGAGGAGATTGGCGATGTACGACAAAAGCAGCAGCGGCAGCAACCGCACCGCCACCTTGCGCATGGTGGCCGTCACCTGCCCTTCGTTCAGTTCTCGGTTCGGAGCAAGGGATTCCCCGGTGTTGGCCATCTCTGAGTCCTCAGGGAACGGGACCTGCGGATGTGCTGTCGGACGTCACTGGCGGCGCGTGGGACCGGGACAACTACGGGATGGAACCCCCGGCGTTCATCGCCAGGTTGCCGCCGTCCATCGGAATCAGCGCTCCCGTGATCCAGGCGGAAGCATCGGAAGCCAGCAGGACGGCCAGCCCCCGGATGTCGTCCGGTTTCCCGAGCCGACCGCTGGGGATCCCGCTGAGGAACTTTCCGCGCAGGTTCGGGTCGGCCGCCATCCGCGCTTCGAGCCCCGGGTTCACCACCTGGGCGGGGAGGATGGCGTTGACACGTACGCCGCGGCCGCTCCATTCCGTGCTCAGCTCCCGCGTCATCTGCACCACCGCCCCCATGGCCATGCTGTAGGCGATATGGCCGCGGCCCAGCGCCGTGACGCTCGCCAGCGACCCGATGTTGACGATGCTCCCGCGCCCCGCCGCCAGCATCCGCCGCCCCCCCTCCTGACAGGCGCAGAAACGGCCATAGACCAGGCTTCGCCAGCTTTTCTCAACGTCCTCGAGCGAAATCTCTTCCGGCCGGCCGGCAAACCCTTCCCCCGCCACGTTTCCCAGAAAATCGATCCGCCCGAACTCGCGATCCAGCCGTTCGAACATCGCGCGGATCTGAAGCGGATCGGCGACGTCGCAGGCGACGGCCGTGGCCCGACCTCCCAGACTGGCGATCTCCGCCGCCGTCTTTTCCGCTCCGTCGAGATCGCGATCGGCCAGCATCAGGGCGGCCCCCGCCTCGGCCAGCGCCAGCGACATGGCCCGCCCCATCCCTCGGGCCGCGCCGGAGACCAGGGCGACGCGCCCCTCCAGGTCAAACATCTTCAGGGACACCAGAAGAAACCCTCCTCGGAACGGCGCGCGGGCCAGCGAAAACAGAACCGCGCCGTGGTTATCGTGCAAGGACGCCGTTGACGACGTTCGGCAACGGTTCGCCTCGAATTGCCTTGGAAACAATGCCGGCCGCTTTCTCGCGCAGCATGCGGGCCGCCTTCTCACTGGCCGAGGCATTGTGCGGAGAGACGACCACATTCTCCATCCGCAGCAGCGGTGAGTCCGCGGGGATGGGCTCGGGATCAAAAACGTCCAATCCGGCAGCCGAAAGATGTCTGCGCTCCAGCGCTTCGACGAGGGCCGCAGAATCCACGAGACTTCCCCGGCTGACGTTCACCAGGATCGCGCCCGGTTTCATCCGCGCGATGGTCTCGCGATTGATCATGTGTCGGGTCTGGGCGGTCGCGGGTAAGTGGAGCGTGACAAGATCGCTCTGGGAAAGGAGTTCCTCCGGGCTGGCCGGCACGCAACCGCTGTCGCGAATCTGGCCCGCCGGGACCGCGGGATCGTGGACCAGCACGCGGCACCTGAATGCCTGCAGCCGCCGCACCACCTCTCGCCCGATCCGGCCGAAGCCCATGACGCCGACCGTCAGGTCGCACAGCGCCTTCATGGCCGTCAGCGGCACCGCCATGGCCCATCGGCCGTTGCGAACGCCGACACAGTGAGCAACGACATGCCGCGTCGTCGCCAGGATCAAGGCCAAGGTATGATCGGCCACTTCATTCAGACAATAATCGGGAACATTGCAAACCGGAATGCCCCGGGAACGGGCAGCATCCAGATCGACGTTGTCGACGCCCACGCCGTACCGAACAATGACTTTCGCCCGACGCATGGCGGCGATCACTTCGGCGTTGACGAGGACGAATTGGGTCAGGACGTAGTCTGCGTCGGCAACCAGGGGGGCCAATTCCCCCGGCGAGGCGACCCCTTGGCGAGCCACCACTTCGCAGCCCAGCGGCTCAAGGATGCCCTTTTCGACATCGAAGGAACCGAACGAGCCATCGGTAATGACGACCTTGATCATGTCCGCAACAGTTGGCGAAGGCCTGCGTTTTCACAGACGTTTGAAACAGCGTAGCCAAGGCGTGCGCCATTGTCGAGGAAAAGACGGCTTTATTCAGCCTGCCAGGCCGACGAGCCAGGATCAAGATCATGCCATTTGAGAGACGCGTTCGTTTGCTGACGCCTCGTGAGATCACGGGCGCCTGAGCGCGGGTCGTGCCGTAGCGCCAACCCCGGGTCGGTCACGTGTACACATCGAGTGCTTTGTCAAGCCTTGATTTTCCGGTAGCCACGCTCGCCAGAGCGTGGGGGATGTGGCTGTATTCGATGCTTTCCCACGCTCTGGCGAGCGTGGCTGCAACCTGACTTTTATCTTTGACAAAGCACCGGTCTGTCCGCTTCGCGAACTGGAGTTCTGGCGGCCGGACGCTGAGAGGGAAGAGCGGACTGCGCAGCCGGGCAATGGCGACCACTTCATTGCCACGAAGAAAGGCGACCCTTGGGAGCGCCGCAGGGAATAGCCCCCGGGAGCCGTTCCTGTGTTGTCGCGATTCGGAAATGCACTGGTTGGCATCATCGGAATTGGGGTGGTCATGGCGTCCACGCCTTCATTGCCACTTGACTGCCTTGGGGCAGTTTCGCTTGCTTTGGGGAGGAGACCAGGCCGGGAGCCAGGGAGAACCCTCGCGGCCGTTGCGTGGCATGCTACTGGTTGTCTCCGTCTCTGTTGACCCATCCCCAACGGTGTCGGCATACGGCCGCCCAATCCCTACTTTGCCGGCTCGACGACATCGAAGGCCTGCGGCGTGCGGCCCGCCACGTGGTTCTGCCAGATCGTGGCGAAGGCGCGCTCGAGGTTCCGCACGAAACGCGGAGTATCGAACAAGGGACACGTCGCCCGCCCGGAGGCCAGCTTCGCGCGCCATTCCTGCAGTTCGCCGTGAGAGTGCGCCAGGCGCACGGCCGTATGCTCGTACTGATCGAGGTCGGCCGCATTCTGTCCCCCTTGATGGGGGAGGGTTCGGGTGGGAGTGAGGAGCCGCCAGACGCTCGGCCCCCCAATCCCGACCCTCTCTCGTTGTCTCGACCCACATGCCTTGCAGTTTTGCCACCGGGTCGTCCGCCGGCTTCTCCGCAGCGGTGAGGGCGATTCCGGAAGAAATCGCAAGTCACAGTCCTGCATTCTCCGTCCCACCCGCCATCCCCACCCTCTCCTCCAACTCCCGCTTGAACGCCTCCTTCAACCGTTCCTCCGGCGCCAGCCCGTCATCCCCCTTGTGAAACTCCGGGACCCGCACATCAGTCACTTCGGAATGAATTTCGGTCAGCCGACGACTCGGGCTCAACTGATTCCTTCGCATCGCCGCCGCAGGGCGCCGCATTCCGGCGCTCGGCGGAATCTCGTGCGGCTTTCTTTTGCATTGCATCCTGCATTTGAATTAGGGTGTTCTCGGCCTTCTCGGCGCGCCGGCTTGTGCGGCGTCGGCGCGGGGAGTAGGATTCCGGACCTGAGCCGCTTCAGTGGAACTCAGGGGTTCAGGAGCTTGCTCGAAATGAAAACTCGTGACGGACGTCAGGCAGATCGCCGGGCAGATCGCCGGGCGGAAACCATCGATTCGTCTTCGTTGCAGAGCGTTGCGCAAAGAGCTTCGCGGGGGAGGCCGACAGAGAATTGGCGCTCGGCGTTTCGATTTCCAGGAATGTGACCCGATCCGAAAAAGGCTTTATCGTGAGCAACGATCCGCTGCCACGTCTGCGCCGTCTCTGCCTCTATCTGATCTTAACAAACGCCATGCTGACAACGACAGCGCGCACGACAAACGCCGATGAACCGCTGGTTTTCGTCTCGGCCTTTGCCGCCGGGGACGCGGGGGCGATTCATGCCTTCCAGCTTGACGCAAACACCGGCGCCTTGAAGGCCGTTCATCGGACGACCGGGGTCGAACATCCGTTTTTCCTGGCGCTGTCGCGCAATCGGCGCTTCCTGTACTCCATTCACGCAAAACAGTTTGGCGGCGCGGATCGCGAGGAAGTCGCCGCCTACGAGATCGCCGGCCGGACCGGTCGATTGAAGCTGCTCAATCGGCAATCGGCACGCGGTTCAGCGGCCTGTTATCTCGAACTCGACGCCACGGGCCGGACGCTCCTCGTTGCCAACTACGCGACCGGCAGCGTGGCGGCGCTGCCGGTGCACGAGGGCGGCTCGCTGGGCGAGGCGGCCTCGTTCGTGCAACACACCGGGTCGAGCATCAACCCGGAGCGCCAGAAGGAGCCCCATGCGCACTGCATCGTGGTCAGTCCAGACAACCGCTTCGTTCTTTCTGCCGATCTGGGGCTCGATCAGATCCTCAACTATCGCCTCGACCCCGCCACGGCGAAGCTTTCGCCGAACCGCCAGCCGTTCGTGAGAACGCCCCCGGGCGCCGGGCCGCGCCATCTGACATTTCATCCCGACGGCC
>JBLMWR010000602.1:0-4894 GCA_050257335.1 Deltaproteobacteria bacterium
GCCGGCGGCCCGGCGATGACGTGGATCGCCCCCACCTCGACCGACTGGGCCATGCGGCGTTTGCATTCGTCGAGCGCGGCGGCGTGCTCCGCCCCGGTCGTTTCGAACCAGCCCTTCAGATAAATCGTGGTCGGCACATCGAGATTCTGATCGTCGAGTGCCTTGCGGATTTCTTTGAGGGTTCCGCCGGCGGCCAGATGCGCGTCAATGTCGTCGTGCCACAGCTCGATCGCCGTGTACCCGGCCTTCCCCGCGATTTCGATTTTCTTGAGAATCGGAACCGGCCGGATCGTGCTCGAATTGAGACAATACAGGAAATCAGCCATGCGATGCGTCTCCAGGAGTGCGCAACAGGAACCTCGATCAGCCTACCCGGGAAGGATCTTCAAATCAAATCGGCCGGCGCCCGAGCGGCGTCCCGCCGCTTCGGCGCGCGGGGCTGCTGCGGGCGTGGCGAGCGGTGGTGTGCCTCGGCCACGCCCTTCGCAAAAGGCTGACGGCATGCCATCCGGCCGCGCGTGGCGCGGATGGGCGAACGACCTCTCCCCCCCCTTCGCAATTCGCATTCCCCTGTTCCCGCGTGCTATGATGTCGTGCATGAGCTTCCCGATTCCGATGCGCGGCTGTCGCTTACTGATCTTCCTGTCGGCGGCCTTCGCGCTGGCGTTCGGCGGCTGCACGAAGTCCGAAGGAACGACGGTCGGCGGTGCCGGCACCGCGTCGGCCTCGGCCAAGTCGAAAGCCAAAAGCAAAAAGTCCGCAAAACCCCGGGAGAAGGCCGACGCCGAGCCTTCGTCGCCGTCCGAGACGGCGCCTGTCGACAAGGAATCCGCCGGGGCCGACCCGCCGCAGCGCGTCGTCCGCCCCACGCTCAAGCCGCCGGCCCACGATGACGACCGGCTCGCCGAGCTGGGGATTTACCGCTACGAGTCGAAGCACCTTGTCCTGTACACCGACATCGATCCCGATCTGGCCAGGCCGCTCCCCAAACTCATGGATGAAGCATACACGGCGTGGGAGGACTATTTCGGACCGCTGCCGCCGGACAGCGCGGGGACCGACTTCCAGATGGTCGGCTACATCATGGCCGACACCGGGCGATTCCGCGCGGCGAAACTGTTCGGCGACGATTCGCAGATCCTGCTGGAAGGGGTCTTCCGCGACCAGCTCTTCTGGATGAAAGACCAGCGCGACGATTACTGGCGGCGGCACCTGATGCTCCACGAGGGAACGCACTGTTTCATGAGTGCATTTCCCAATCCGACGAATCAGTTCCGCTGGTACATGGAGGGGATGGCCGAGCTGTTCCGGGCGCATCAGACCGATGCCGGGGGAAAGACCCGTTTTCGCGTTTTTCCCACCGACAATGAATCCTTCGGCGGGCTGGGATGGCTGCGCCTGATCGATGAGGACCTGCATGCGGCCGGTCCGCTGACGATCGAGGAGGTCGTGGGACAGGCTTCCGCCGATTTTGAGAAGTACAACGCCTACGCCTGGTCGTGGGCCCTGTGTGCCTTTCTCGACGGGCACCCGCGCTACCGCGACCGGTTCCGCCGTCTCGGCACACTGGTGACCGGCCGGCGCGACGCGCGATTTGAGCTCGAGCAGGTCTACCACGAGGCCTGGCCCGACCTGTGCGAAGAATGGCTCGTCTTTGCCGGCAACGTGTGCTACGGCTACGACATCGAGCGGACGGTGATCGACCTGCACCCCGGCAAGCCCCTCGGCGGACAGGGGGACAAGGTCAAGCTCGAAATCGGCCCCGACCGCGGCTGGCAGACGAGCGGGATCCTGCTCGAGAAAGACAGGACGTACAAGCTGAGCGCGATCGGCCGCTCCGTCGTCGCCGACGATCCCAGGCCGTGGGAGAGCGAACCGCAGGGGATCAGCTTCCGCTACCACGCCGGCCTGCCGGTGGGGATGCTGGTCGCCGTCATTCGCGGCACCGAGCTTCACGAAAAGGCGCCGCACACCACGATGCTCGAAGTCCTCCCCGTCGGCCGCGAATGCCTGCTCACCCCGCGAATCACCGGCACGTTGTATTTTCGCGTCAACGATTTCTGGAACGAGCTGGCCGACAACACCGGCTCGTACCAGGTGACAATCAAGGAACCAACAGGCGAATAACGCGCACTTCTCCCCCCCTTCGCAAGGGGGGGGAAGGGGGGTTCTCATTTGCCAGGAAACCCATGCGGAATCGTGATCGCGACGGAGTCCGATTTTATTCCAGAAGTCTTACGGACGAAGTTGCGATTCGGTCCCGAAGGGACCGCGATTCGACCCCGGTGAGGGGTCGCAGTCGCCAATCCGGGGGTATCGTCCGCCACAGGCGGACTCAACCCCCGGCTCCTGAGGAACATGACTGGCAGGAGTTGGCGTCGTTTTTGTCGTAACCTCTTGTTCCTTCGAGAATTGTGCACCCCGCCGCGGGGTGCTGAAGAGCTAATTGCTGGCACCCCTGCCGGTGCTGTCTTGCCGAGAGGCGGCACAAAAATGGAACCAAAATTGACCATCCCGATTCCCTTGCGTTTAGCAGGTCAGGCAGGACCTGCTACCGGGCCGTGCCGGTCATCCGCTGAAGCAAGAGTCGCGCCTCGGCGCGGATGGCGGGATCCTTGCTGATCGTCCGGACGCGAGCGAGCGCAGGTTCGGCCAGGCGGCCCAGGCTGGTCAGTTCCGCCGGTCCGGAGTAGTTGGGCTCATGCCCCGTGGATGCTGCCATCTCCAATTCCGCCTGGCGTTCCGCGGCGCTCCTTTGCACCAGGGCCGCGATCCGCGACTCGTGCTCGGGAGTCATGATCTCCATCCGCCCCACCAGCACCCGCACCGTTTCCTCCGGCGCGGGGTTGATCTCCAGCGGCAACAACGCGTCGGTGATGGGCCGCGGCACGACATACAGCAACCGCGTTCCCGTCTCGCCAAACCAGGACGAGCGCCAGGTTTTGACCATCGCGATCGCCTCTTTCTCGTACAGGCCTTCCGCGACGAGTGCGTCTCTGACCGCGTCCGTCAGCGCGTCGATCGTGCCTGGTTCTGCGGCCTGAACGAGCTTCAAACGGTCGCCGGCGGCGATCTGTTCAAACGTGGCGAACCGAACCGCCTGTCCGTCGGCGTCAATCAGAAACAGCGACCGGATCGGATCGTCTCCCGAGTTGGCCAGCTCGAACGTCCCGTCGCCGGCGGCGGTCAGCTTCAGCGGCAGATCGAAATTACCCACGCCGCGATAGAACAGGAACTTCTCAAAGAAATCACCGGCCGGGGCCAGAGGCGTCGTCGTCGCGTCCGGTTTTGGCCGATGGACGTGCACAAGCGCCGAATCGGTCTCTCGCGCGTGGCCGTAGTGGTACCGCTCGTCGGCCGAAGGAGTGAGACCGGCCGGCAGCAGCGACTCCAGCAGACGGCGCCGCTCGGGATCCTCCACCTGGGCGCGCAGGCGATCCGTGGGAATCAAATGGATGCCGCCCCAGTCCAGCGATGATCCCTTCAGGGCGAGCCGCTCAAAGAGTTTGAACGACGGCTCCATCCGTGCCACAGGGGGATAAAACTCCGTCAGCAGCCCGTCGGGAAAGCTCACGCGCACGTTCACATCGCGCTCGCTGTTCGTGTAGAAATAAGTCACCGGCGTTTCCATCCGCATCCGCACGCGGACCTGCGATTTGGAGAAGAGATTGACGACCCCGGATTGCAGGAATCGATCGAGGACAAACGGCGGCAGGTCTTCGTCCACCAGCGGCCGAAATTCAAGTCGCACGCCGTCTGAGCCGGAGAAGCTCGTGAACGTGCCCCATTCGTGAACGATCAGGCCATCGCCGGGCGGCCTGCCCTCGGCGCGGGGCTTCGGGTCGGAGGACGAAATCGTGTCCACTCGCGACACCGATTTTCGGCTCGTCGCCCAGGCGGCCGCCGTCAGCAATACGACCGCGGTAGAAACGATGAGCAACCGCATCGCATGGTCTCCTCGGGGTGCATAACACGTATTCCAGGACCACAAACGTGTTCCCTCTCCCAGAGGGCATTGGTACAAGTCCAGGGATGGCGCAATTTGTCGCAAGAATCTCGTTCCTTCCCCCTTGATGGGAGAAGGTTAGGACGGGGGTGGGAACGTCAATCGACGCTCGCCCCCCACTCCGACCCTCCCCCACAAAGGCGGGAGGGAGAAGATTCTTCTTGCCGTTCCATCGCGATGCGGCAACTTACGCTGAAACGAAGTAGAACGTCGGCGGCCGACCAATAGCAGCTTCCGCGCTGAAATTCTGATTTTTTGCAAAATTGTCTCCTGATTTCCTATTGGCCCACGGGACTCGTTCTACTTTCTCGTAGGAGAGCCGGAGACTCCCTTGAACGCCCGCGGCGACAACTCAGCATCCGACGCCGAACTGGTGCGTCAGGCCGGCAATGGTCGGCCTGACGCCTATGGCGAGCTTGCGCGCCGCTGGTCGCCGCGCGTGATGGCGGTTTGCCATGCGCGCGTCCGCTGCCAGACCTCGGCCGCCGACCTGGCCCAGGAGACATTGCTGCGCGGCTTTCGCGACCTGGTCACGTTGAAATCCCCCGAGAAATTTGGGGCGTGGCTGCGCGGAATTGCGCACCGGGTCTGCCTCGACTGGCTCAAATCGAAACAGCGGTCGCAGGTGCCGTTCACGCGGCTCGCCAGCGACGGCCATCCCCACGAGCTGTTGGCCCGCGGCGACGACGTCGGGGCCGCTGTCGATCTGGCGGATGAAGTGAGCAGGCTGATGGCGGAAATCGAATCGCTTTCCGGCAACCATCGCGAAGTTCTGATGTTGTTCTATTACGGCGAAATGAGCTATCGCGACATGGCGGAACTCCTGGGAGTCTCGACGGCGACAATCAACGCCCGCCTGAGCGAGGCGCGGGAACTTCTCCGGGAGCG
>JBLMWR010000603.1:0-4190 GCA_050257335.1 Deltaproteobacteria bacterium
CGTCATGGAGATCAGCCAGAACCTGGCTCGGACGCTGAGACTCGACGAGGTGCTCCCCAAGATCCTCGAAAGCCTGTTCAAGATTTTTCCGCAGGCCGACCGGGGTTTCATCGTCCTCAAGGACGCCGCCAGCGGCGTGCTGCAGGTGCGGTCGCTGCGGATGCGGCGTGACGCCCCGGACGAATCGGGGCGCCTGAGCATGACGATCCTGCGGGAGGCGATGGACAAGGCCCGCGCGATTCTCTCAGCCGACGCCGCCACCGACAAGCGCTTCTCCCTGTCCGACAGCGTCAGTTCTCTGAAGATCCGGTCGGTGATGTGCGCTCCGCTGGTGGCGCAGGCGGGTGAGTCGCTGGGGGCCATCCAGATCGACACCCGCGACAATTCACTCCCCTTTTCCGAAGACGACCTGGAAGTCCTGGCCAGCGTCGCCTCTCAGGCCGCCCTTTCTCTCGAAAATGCCCAGCTCCACGCCGCCGCCCTCAAACAGCGCGACTTCGAGCGCGATCTCGATTTCGCCACCCAGGTGCAGCTCGGGTTCCTTCCCAACGAACGCCCCCGCGCCGAAGGCTACGACTTTTTCGATTTCTACGAAGCCGCGCAGCGCGTCGGCGGCGATTTCTTCGACTATGTCCTGCTTCCCGACGGGCGCATCGCAGTGACGGTCGGCGACGTCGCCGGCAAAGGCCTTCCCGCCGCACTCCTCATGGCCCGCATCTACTCCGACACCCGTTACGAGCTGCTCGCCAAGCCGACCCCCGCCGAAGCCATGACCAGCCTCAATGCCGGCGTCTCGTCCAGCGGCCTGGGCCACCGCTTCATTACCCTGGCCTTCGTCGTCCTCGATCCCCGATCGCACACCCTCACCGTCGTCAACGCCGGGCACGTTCCCCCGCTCGTCCGCTCGAAACGCGGACTCGTCAAACAGCTCGGCACCGACGTGTCGGGCCTCCCCCTGGGAATCCAGCCGGAAACCGCCTACCGCCAGGTGAAGGTGCCGATCGAAGCCGGCGATTCGGTCGTGCTGGCCACCGACGGCGTCACCGAAGCGATGAACCCGGCCAACGAAATCTACGGCACGGCGCGACTGAAGGCGTTTCTCAAGAAGGCCCCGGCCCAGGCGGCGCCGCTGGGCGAGGCGATCGTTGCCGACGTCGAATCCTTCTGCGCCGGACAGGCCCAGCGCGACGACATCTGCCTGATCTGTTTTCACCGGCTTTCCCAGTGACGGTATGATTTTGCAGGGCGGGCGTCCTCAGTCCGCCCGTTTCCCTCGGACAAAGCCCGCGCTACGGCCGTGCTGCGCGAAGCCGGGCATGTGCGGGGGGGCCCATTCTCTTCGAATCGGTGTCGAGCGGGTGGATGCGCTGATCGGGAGTGGAGAAACGGCCACTCCCCGGCTCGCCGGCAGTGCTTGCGCCGTCGCTCGCACCTGCTATGATATGCCCCTCATGCATCCAGCCGGCACGCCGCTCACTCCCGAATCGATTCTCGGCCAGACCGGACGGATCGCCCAGCGCCTCAAGAGCTACGAGCAGCGCCCCGAACAGTTGCAGATGGCCCGTGCCGTCGCCGAGGCGATCCGATCGAAAACGCATCTGGTGGTCGAGGCCGGCACCGGCGTCGGCAAGAGCTTCGCCTATCTTGTCCCCGCCATTCTCGCGGCCACGGCTTCGCAGGTCGAAGCGGAGAAATCGGACAAAGAGAAGCCGGCCGGCGACGACGAAAAAAAGAAGCGGACCCGGGTCGTCATTTCGACGCACACCATCAGCCTGCAGGAACAGATCGTCGGCCGCGACATTCCCTTTTTGAACTCGGTGCTCCCCCTCGAATTCTCGGCCGTGCTCGTCAAAGGCCGCGGGAATTACATCAGCCTGCGGCGGCTGAAAGGGGCCCAGGGGCGGGCCCACGCCATGTTCACCAGGGCGGAAGAAGTCGAGCAGATCGATCGCATCCTGCGCTGGTCGCAGGAAACGACCGACGGCAGCCGCGCCACTCTCGATTTCGCCCCCCTCCCCGCCGTCTGGGACGAAGTGCAGAGCGACCACGGCAACTGCCTGGGAAAGAAATGCCCGACGTACAACGAGTGTTTCTACTACAAGGCCCGCCGCCGCGCCTGGAACGCCGACATCCTCATCGTCAATCACGCCCTCTTTTTCTCGGACCTGGCCCTGCGACGGGAAGGGGCCACGATCCTGCCCGATTATGACGTCGTCGTTTTCGACGAAGCGCACACCATCGAGGCCGTCGCCGCCGATCACCTCGGGATTTCGGTGACGAGCGGCCAGTTCGAGTACCTGCTCAACAAGCTGTACAACGACCGCACCAACAAAGGGCTGCTCCGCCACCACGACCACCGCGAGGGCGAACGGCTGGTGCAGAACGTGCGGACCATGGCGCAGGACCTGTTCGACTCCATCCGCCGCTGGCAGGCGATGCACTGCCGGGAAAACGGCCGCGTCCCCGCCTCGCCGGAGGTCCACATCGACCTGAGCAAGCCCCTGCTGGGTCTGGCGGCCTCGATCGACCTGTTTGCCGAGGGGGTCGAAAAAGCGGAAGAGCGAATCGAGCTGACGTCGGCGGCCAGGCGCTGCGCCCTGCTCGCCCAGGGACTCGACGCCTGGCTCCATCAGCGGATCAAAGAAGCCGTCTACTGGATCGAAACCAGCGGCCGCCATCAGGAACGAACCAGTCTCTGCTGCTCTCCCGTCGAGATCGGAAACGTCCTGCGCGACGAGCTCTTCAACGAAGTCTCCACCGTGATCCTGACCAGCGCCACGCTGGCGGTCGGCGGGCAGAGCTTCGAGTTTATCCGCAGCCGCCTCGGCCTCGACAGCGCCGCGGAACTCAACCTCGGGAGCCCCTTCGATTACAAAAAGAACGTGCGGCTGATTCTTCCCGGGAACATGCCCGACCCGGCCGGCGATGCCGCGGCCTTCGAAACGGCCGTCGTCGAAAAAATCAAGAAGTATGTCGACGAGACGCAGGGGCGGGCCTTCGTGCTGTTCACGAGCTACAAGATGCTCGACAACTGCGCCAGGCGCCTGGCCGGCTGGCTCTCGGAAAACAAATACTCGCTCTACAGCCAGTCGGCCGGCGTCCCCCGCACGATGATGCTCGAACGCTTTCGCAAGGATCCCCGCGGCGTTCTCTTCGGCGCCGACAGTTTCTGGCAGGGGGTCGACGTCCCCGGCGAGGCCCTGCAGAACGTCATCATCGCCCGGCTACCCTTCAGCGTCCCCGACCACCCGCTGCTCGAGGCGCGGCTGGAGGCCATCAAGAACCGCGGCGGCGTCCCCTTCATGGAGTACCAGGTGCCCGAGGCGATCATCAAACTGAAGCAGGGCTTCGGCCGTCTCATCCGTTCGAAGACCGACAAGGGCCAGGTCGTGATTCTCGACCCGCGCGTGCGCACGAAGCGCTACGGAAAGCTGTTCCTGGAAAGTCTCCCCGAGTGCCAGCTCGTCGTGGATGACTGAAAAAGCGGCAGGCACGCCCTCGGAGCGTGCCTGCTGCTTTGTGCCGTCCACTGCGTCTCGGCGTCGCTCGACCGGCGGCAGTCAAAACAATCCCGCCACTACGCTACCGTGGTCAACGAGCCGCCGCGGGCGATTGAGCGTATCCAGGTACTCCGTTGCAGGGTCGATCCCCAGGGCGTGGAAAATCGTGCAGATGAGATCGTAAGGATGCACGGGGTTCGTCTTGGGATACGCCCCGAACCGGTCCGACTCGCCGTACACTTCGCCGGGCCGCACTCCCCCGCCGGCGATCAGGCAACTGTAGCAGTCGGGCCAGTGGTCGCGGCCGCCCGGTCCCACGTTGTTCGTCGTTGCTGCGCCGATCTTCGGCGACCGTCCGAATTCGCCGATCGCCACCACCAGCGTCTTTTCGAGCAGCCCCCGCGCGTGCAGGTCTTCGATGAGGGCCGAGAGCGAATGGTCGAACACCGGGCAGCGGTCGTTGCGGAGCGTGGGAAAGTTGTTGCGATGCGTGTCCCACGAGCCGTCGGGCCCGGGAGCCGGCTCGTCGTCCGAGCGGGCCGGCCAGGTGACCTGCACGAACCGGGTCTCGGCCTCGATCAGCCGCCGGGCCAGGAGGCAACTCTGCCCGAACCGCGTCATCCCGTACCGCTCGCGCAATGCTGCCGGCTCCTCTTCCAGACGGAAGGCTCGCACCGCCGCGTTCGATTG
>JBLMWR010000604.1:0-6609 GCA_050257335.1 Deltaproteobacteria bacterium
GAAACGTCTCCCAGGCCGAAATGGACGCGGACATCATTGCTCGCCAGGTAACTCGACGATGGGTTGACTTCCCGATGAAATCGGCGGCTGCCGACGAGCACTTCGATTCGCGCCCCGATCGCGTCGCGATTGAGCGCCGGATCGTACGCCCGCAGCATGAGCCAGCTTCCCTTGCGGGGGGTATCGTTCCGATACAACCGGGCCGGTCCGGCACAAGTCGTCACCAGGAGGTCGAAATCACCGTCATTGTCGATGTCCGCGTATGCCAGGGCCCGCATGACCTCGACGCGCGCCGAGAATTCACCTCCCTCACGACTCGCGTCGGCAAAATGCCCTCCACCGTCGTTGAGGAAAATCTGACTCGGTTCTGCATAGTCGTTCCAGAAGCGATTGAGGCGCGCAGTCTTGAGCGGAGGAGCGCGTTTGACTCTTCCATTGACGATGACCAGATCCAGATCGCCGTCGTTTTCGAGATCGAGCGCGACAACCCCGAACCAGGTGAATTCGAGACCGGGGGGGCCCAATCCCGAGGCCGGCGTCTCGTCGCTGAAACACTCGCCACTCCGACCGAGCAGTAGCAGATTCGTTTCACCTCGCAGCGTGGTAATGAACAGATCGTCGAGCCCATCGCCGTCGTAATCCCCCCAGGCGACCCCCATGCTGGCCTCCGCCTTCCCGAACCGGTCTACGGCCGCTCCGCGCAGCATCCCTTCGTCGCGAAACGTTCCATCCGGCTGTTGAATCCACAGCGTGTTGGGTGACATGTCGTTGGCCACGAAGATGTCGGGCCTGCCGTCGTGATTGAAGTCGCGGCAACTCACTCCCAGCCCGGGGCCGGGACGAGATGCGATTCCGGTCGCCACCGTCACGTCGGCGAAGCGCAGGCCGCGGTTGTCCTCGCCTCCCAGGTTTCGGTAGAGTTTGCTGGCCGTTCCGGAGAAGCTAGTCGGCCCACAGTAGTCGCGCCGCCCGCTGCCGTCGTCGCACAGGCTTCCGGGGAAGTAGTCGAGGTAGTTGACGACGCACAGATCGAGCCAGCCGTCGCGGTCATAGTCGAAGAAGGCCGCCGCCGTGCCCCAGCGCTCGTTGATCGATTCGAGCGTTCCCGTCCGGTCGGCGAACGTGCCGTCCCCCTGGTTCACCCACAGCCGGTCCCCGCCGAATGCAGTGACATATAAATCCACATCGCCGTCGTTGTCGATGTCGGCCGCGGCGACGCCCACGCCGTAACCGGCGGCGTCCGCGAGCCCCGCGGGCAGGGCCACGTCGGCAAACGAACCGTCGGGCTGCTGCCTGAACAGCGAGTTTCGCGTTCGCGCGCCTTCCTTGCCGTGCGACCAGCGGCCGTTGACAAGAAAGACGTCGAGCCGGCCGTCGCCGTCAAAATCGAGGAACGCGCCGCCCGAGCCCATGATTTCGGGCATGAAATACGACTGGTCGTCTTCGGCGTCGTGGCGGAAGTTGAAGCCGGATTCAGCAGAGATCTCCTTGAACCAGGCTTCCCCGCAGGAAGCTGAACGATTCACCGATTGATGTTCCGGCGGCGAGTGGCTGCACCCGCAGATCCCGCAAATGGAGAATCCGGCGATGATGACAAGAATCGTCCAGTGAAAGGGCATACCATAAGATCCGTGATTCCGGCTGTAAGAACGAAAGTATCAGTGATTCCTGTTTGTTGCAAGTTCGTCGCCGGCGCGCGTCCCGTCGGGCGCTCGCAACCGCAGCGATCCGGGCGATGAGCGGTTGTCGACGTTTTCAGCGACCGAACGCGCATGTGCACCGGATCCGCACAAAAACAGCCGGAATTCGCAGCGCCGACTGATTTGTGCGGGAAGAATCTGTTATTCTGAAACCAGAACTGCGGCACCCTCGAGGGTGGGAGAACGGCGTGTTTCGGGCATACCATCGGCGGGGATTCCTCATTTGCGCTGTCGGAATGGCTGCCGCGCTTCTTTGGTGGTTGTGGCGCCCGGGCGGAAGAACCTCGGCCCCCCCGCAGGAACTCCCCCGCCTTTCGCCGGGACCTTACCTGAACGCCGGACCGGAAGCCGCTTATGTCGGCACGCAGGCCTGCGTCCGTTGCCACCGGACGGAATACGAGAGTTACCTGGAGACGATGCACAGCCGGTCTCTGAATGACATGGACGCCTCCGCAGAACCTCCCGATGCGACATTCGAGGTCACTCAGTCCCGTCGGGTTTACAGCGTTTACCGCGACGGCAATCAGTTGCGCCACCGCCAGTCAATTCGCACGGACGACAGTGCCGAAGTCGCGCTGGCCGACCATCCGTTGCGCTACGTGGTCGGCTCGGGACATTTGGCTCGCACGTACCTGATCGAAGCCGATGGCTTCCTGATGGAGTCGCCGATTACATGGTACGCGTTGCAGAAAAAATGGGCGCTTTCACCCGGATACGAAGGGAATGATTCCGGGTTCGCGCGCCCGGTTTACTTCGATTGCATGAACTGCCACGCGGGGCACGTGGAAGCGGACCGGAACAGCGATGGTCGGATGACGGTGCACGACAAGGCGATCGGCTGCGAACGCTGCCATGGCCCGGGAGAGTTGCACGTCCGCGAGCGCTCCGCTGTGAAGGAAATTACGGGCCCGCTTGATGCGACGATCGTCAACCCGCTCCACCTCGATCGTGAGCGGCAGGAGGCCGTATGCGCGCAATGTCATCTGCGCGGGAAGGCAACGGTCGAACTCACGGGCCGCCGGGCGCGCGATTTCCGGCCCGGATTGAGATACACGGACTTCTGCATGGATTACGCTCTGGAATCGAAGAACGGCTCAACGGCCTTCGTCGGCCAGGTCGAGCAGATGCGCGCCAGCCGCTGCTATGTGGCATCGGAAACGATGACCTGCACGACGTGCCACGACCCGCATGCGCGGCCCGCCGAGGCCGATCGCGTGGCCCATTACCGGCAACGGTGCCTGGCCTGTCACAATGATCGAGGGTGCGGCCTGGCAGAGCACGAGCGGCTGGCGAAAACGACGCAGGACGAGTGTGCGCTGTGCCATATGCCTTCGACGACGACGGATATCCCGCATGTGGCGGCAACGAACCATCGCATCGCAATCCATGTCCCGCACGCCGGATCCGTCGGCACAAACGAATTGGGCAATCTCAAACCGTTATCCTCCGTGAGCCATCTCCCCCGTCTTGAGCAGGCCCGCGCCCTGGGCCTCGCGTACCTGCAGGTCTCGCTGCAGGAATCGGATCCGGTACGCTCGGGTAAATACCGGTTGCGTGCCCGGGACGAATTGCGCGACATCGAACGTGAATTGTCCGGTGATGCAACCGTACTTGCAGCGCTGGCATTGATCGCTAGTCTCGACAAACCGGCGGAGACAGTGGCGTTTGCGGAACGGGCACTGCGTCAGGACCCACTGGCGCCGGCAACACGGGTCCGCGCCTTGTTTTCTCTCAGCGATACATACTGGCGACAGCAGCGGACGGACCTGGCGCTGCCGCGGCTTGAAGAACTCGTCAAGATCCGCCGCCAGGGAGGAGATTGGTTTCGACTGGCGGTTTGTCGTTACCGATCGGGCGATTTACCGGCGGCCGCCGAGGCAGCCCGCGTTGCCGTCGAAATCATGCCCGATCGGCCGCAGTTTCATGAATTGCTTGCCGAAATCCTGCAGAAACAGGGAGAGCGGGAAGGCGCCGCGGAGCATCGTCGCCTTGCCGGTCAACTTGGCGACCTTCCCGGCGCAAATTGAAGCGTGGCCAGCCGCGGGGCTTATTGGTCAAAGCTGCTGCCCGTCCTGCGGGCGGCGGCGCACAGGGAACAGGCACGGACCCGTCGTCCCGTGCCGACCGCTTTCGATCGGAAATCACTGAAATCCATGGCGTGCCTGCGACTTAGCGCGCCGCCGGCGCGGAGCGCGCGGGGGATTGGCACACCGCTTGCAGCATACCTCTTGCGGAAAAGAGACGAGGCGAGCCCGGCTCGCTGGAGTCCCGCTTCAGGCAGGGTTCTGCCCATCCCCCGCTGAAGTCCGCGGCTCTGGCGACGGGCTCGCCTCTCGCTTTGTTTTCTCCGAAGGTTTCAAGGGACAACCATGCAATTCTGACGCTGCTTCCTGATCCTGATTGATGACCGACGTCTCGGCTTCGGCGGTGCGCTCTCGACGGTGGCCCGGTACGCGGAAGGCATCTCAAGGAAGAGATTTTTTCGCAATTGTGTGGCCGCTGCTCGCGAGCACAATCGATGGCAAATCCGGTTGAAGTCTGGAAAGCGCAAAAGCATGGTTTCGACGTCTGGCCCGATGTCCTGCGGTATGCGCAGGCGCGGACCCCGATGCCCGAGATCGGGATCCCCGATCTCGAACGGATGAAATGGTATGGTGCGTTCTACCGCAAGCGGGATGGCGCCGGCACTTATATGCTCCGCATCCGGCTCACCGGCTGCGAGGTCTCCGCCGAACAGGCGAGGGCCATCGCCTTCGTGGCCTACCAGTTCGGCTATGGCATCATCGACATCACCACCAGGGCCAACATTCAGGTCCAGGGGCTCGCCATCGAAAACGTCCCCGAGGCGCTTGACCGGATCGAGGCGACGGGACTTTCGGCCCGGCAGACCGGCCATGACAACATCCGCAACGTCTTCTGCCATCCCTTCAGCGGCGTCGATCCCGACGAGCTGATCGACACCCGCGGGCTCTGCCGCGACATCACCGGCCTCTTCGTCGGCAGCCGCCTCTACTCCGACCTGCCGAGGAAGTTCAACATCGCCATCAGCGGGACCGAGCAGCACGCCTCGCATTACTGGTCGCAAGACCTGAGCTATCTGGCCTGCCGATCGCTGGAAAGGGACGTGCAGTTTCAGGTGCTGATCGGGGGGACGCAGGGGCAGAATCCGCACCTGGCGTGGCATCTGCCGGTCCTCGTGCGCCCCGACCAGGTAATCGAAGTCACGCGGTCACTGCTGGATTTGTTCCGGGAGCAGGGATCGCGGGAGAAGCGCGACGCCGCCCGGTTCCGCTATCTGATCGAACGGATCGGGGTGGCGGGGGTGCTGGAATGGCTCGAAGCGCGGCTGCCGTTTCCCCTTCGTCCCTGTGTCAGCGAGCCTGCGCCCCCGACCGGGTACGACGATCTCGTCGGCTGGCTCCGGCAGAAGCAGCCGGGATTATGGGCGATGGGGCTGTGCGTGCCGTTGGGGCGACTCTCGTGGCAGCAGCTCGAAGGACTGGCGCTGGCGGCGAAAAAATGGGGCGACGGAGAGCTGCGGGCCACCCCCGAACAGGGAATCGCGATCCTCAATATTCCCACGGGCTTCAAGGATGCCGCCGCGACGGCGGTCGCCGCGCACGGCATCAGCCCCTACGCCGACACCCTCACCCGCAACACCGTCGCCTGCACGGGCAAACAGTTTTGCAACATCGCCGTCACCGAGACCAAAGGGCACATGCTGCAGCTCGCGGAAAAGCTGCGGGCCCGGGCGCTGACGCTGCATGGGATCCGCATTCACATGAGCGGCTGCCCATCGAGCTGCGCCCAGCACTTCACCGCCGATATCGGCCTGAAAGGGGTCCGCGTGCGGCGGCTGCTGGGGACGCGCGAAGGGTTCGACGTCTATCTGGGGGGTGGAATCGCCGGGCAGATTCACCTGGGGCTGCCGTACAAGCTCGGCGTCGACGTCGATCAGTTGCCGCAGCTCGTGGAGGACGTGGTTCAGGAATACTACCTGCGGCACAAACCGGGGATGACCTTCAGCGCCTACTGGCGCGAGAAACTGCGCGACAGCGCGGCGGCGAAAGTGGGAGACGGCGAATACACGCCCCCCACGTGGCTGTGCGAGGCGTGCCAGTATCAGCATAAAGGCGAGGATCCACCCGTTTATTGTCCGAGGTGCGCGGGGCTGCGGCGGAATTTCGCGCGGTTGGAATCGGGGGAAGAGGCTCGGGCGGCCGCGCCTGCTGTGGTCGCCGCCGCGCCGCACAGCGATGGATTCGCATTCGCCGCCGACGAATCGCAATTGACCGAAAGCGCGGGGCTGACGGTCGAATTGTCAGGGAAAGGGTACGCCCTGTTTCGGATCGACGGCCGGGTGCACGCCATCGACAACGTTTGTCCACACGAGGGTGCGCCGCTGGCGCAGGGAGAAATCTCCGGTGGCGTCGTCACGTGCCCGTGGCACGGCTGGACGTTCAACGCCTGCACGGGATGCAGCATCAACCCGGCCGGCAACGACGTGAAGAGTTACCCGGTGAAAATCGAGGAGGGACGGATTTTCATCCAGACCGGTGTGGCTGCTCCTGCCGCCGGGTCGACGCCGATCGCCGCGGTCTCGGCCACGTTGGCGTCCGGCCACCGCCCGGCCGCGGCCAAATTGGCGATTCCGAAACTCGCCACGCTCAAAGTTCTGGAAGTGATCCAGGAAACTCCGGACGTCAAAACATTCCGGCTCGATAATTCACGGGGCGAAATCCCGCGTCACCGTCCCGGGCAATTCCTCAAGGTGCGCGCGACGCTCGAAGGCCGCGAAGTGTGGCGAAGTTTTACGATCAGCTCTTCGCCCAGCACGCCGGATCGGCTCGACCTGACGGTCAAGCGGAATCCGGCTGGAGAACTCTCCAATCATCTGCACGACAGTATT
>JBLMWR010000605.1:0-3321 GCA_050257335.1 Deltaproteobacteria bacterium
TAATCGAACATGTCGCACTGGCTGGCAGCCCCCGACATGAAGAGCTGCACGACCCGCTTCGCCTTCGCCCGGTGATGCAAGCCGCCGTTGAATTCGGCGCGCGGTCCGGCAGATTTCTCATCCGCCAGCAGCCCCGACTCGCCGAGCAGGTGTGCCAGGGCAATCCCGCCGAGCCCTCCGCCAAATTGCCAGAGAAACGCGCGACGGTCGAACGCCCCGCTTGCGGTTTCGCCGCGCGCTAGATTGGATGCTGCCCCGCACCATCGAACTCTCACCCCCTCAGCAAGGGGGGGCAGGGGGGGTCGGGTGAAGATGTTTTTCGAGTCGGCCATTAATCTACAAACAAAAATTCATTGCTGTTCAAAATCACCCGGCAGGCGTTCGCCAGGCCGTTCTTCGCCGCATACTCACGCACGAGCCGCTGTTCGGCAGGCGTCGGCTTGCGGGCAAAGGCCAGTTCGTAAGCCAGTTCGATCTGCCGGTCGTGGTCGGGCGTTGCCGCTCCGAGTCGATCGGCGAAATGTTCCGCCTGCCGCACCATAAACTGGTTGTTCAAAAGCGACAGCGCCTGCAGCGCGGTGAGAGTTGTATTGCGCTTCGGCGTCAGCAGGGACGGATCGGCGCAGTCCAGGCATTCCATGAACGGATCGGGAACGCTGCGGACGACGAAGCGGTAAACGCTGCGGCGAAAACTTGCCGGGCTGTCCACGTCGAAGCGTTCGTAATCATACACCGGCGAATGGTCGTCCCTGAAAAAGAACTGCCGGTCCGACGGCCCTCCCATCTTCAGGTCCAGCTTGCCGCTCACGTCAAGCACCGCATCGCGCAGGGCCTCGGCATCGAGCCGCTGCCGGTTCATCCGCCACAAATACTGGTTCCCCGAATCCATCGCCGCGAATCGCGGATTGTCGCGCGACTCCTGCCGATATACGGCGCTGCGGAGAATCAGACGGTGCAACCGCTTCACACTCCAGGGACCGCCAATATCGAGTTTCGGATTTCGAATTTCGGATTTTCCTTTCTCCTTGTTTCCCCCTCTCGTTGTCTCCGTGTCTTCATTCCCTGCGGGTCGTTCCCTGTCGCCCTCTGTGGCCTCCCGCAGTTCCGCCGCCAGCCAGTCCAACAACTCCGGGTGCGTCGGCAGCGCGCCCATGTGTCCGAAATCATTCGGCGTATCGACGATTCCGCGGCCGAAGTGATACTGCCAGACCCGATTGACGATTGAGCGCGCGGTCAGCGGATTGCGCGAGTCGATCAGCCAGCGGGCCAGCGCCGCGCGGCGGCTCCCTTCGTCGGCCGGGTCGGCCAGCGCGAAATCGGCCTTCAGCCCCGGCAAACACGACAGGGCGCCCGGTGCGACCTCGTCGCCGGGGGTCTTGTCGCTCCCGCGATGCAGAAAATAAACCGGCCTGGGCGGGGTCGCCGGCACGAAGCTCCCCTGCGGTGTGAACGCGTGGGCGGCTGCGTACACCATTCCCGGCGCGGGGAGCGCCGCCAGCCGCGCGTCGATTTCCGCCAGCCGCGCCGTCGTCGATTTCAATTCCGTTCGCGTCGGCTCGTCGAGCCGCTCTTCGACGGCCGCCTTCCGCCGCGCGGTCAGCTTTGCCGTTTCGGCCTCGAGGGTCTGCCGCTTCACGAGCGCCGTCTTCAACGCTTCGACATCC
The DNA here is from genome assembly GCA_050257335.1 of Deltaproteobacteria bacterium. Classification (GTDB taxonomy): domain Bacteria; phylum Planctomycetota; class Planctomycetia; order Planctomycetales; family Planctomycetaceae; genus JACQFH01. The sequence continues at coordinate 1,665 of JBLMWR010000605.1, forward strand.
CCCAGCCGTGCGCGGCTCGTGTAATCGTCCACGAGGTTTTTCGTGCTCCACCGTCCGGCCTCGATTGAATCGAGCGCTGTCACGGCGGCCCCGATTGCGAGGTTTTTCTTTTCCGCGATCGCCTCCAGTTCCGCCAGCGCGAAGACATAGTCGTTCGACCGCTTCCAGAGCCGCGTCGCCGTGACGCGAACGTACCGGGCCGGCTTGTCCTTCAGGCGAACCACGAACGGCTTATCCGCGGGGTTCGCAAAATCTTCAGACGTGTGATCGGCCACAGTCGTTCGTTCTGCGAACCCGGGATCGTCTGATAGATCGACTCGAAACCGCGGCGGAAAGCCGAACCCGGGCGTGTCGGGAAAATCGGTGGGTCGCGCGGGGATCAGCACGATCTCGTCAATTGCCACGCTGCGCCCCAGATCGACCTGCACCCATTTCTCGACGTCGGGGGCCGGCATAATCTGGCTGTGATAGCCGTTCGTCGGGCTCGAATCGGCCCCTTCGCCCGGTTTGGGGAGCGCGGCCAGTTGCCGGCCGGCGTCCTTCAGCCCGGCATCGATCTTCACGATTTCGGGGCTGGTGACTCTCGCCGCGATGTCGGACAGAGCTTTGTGCCGCGCTCCGACCTGCTCCTTTTCCGCGACAAGCTGCCGGCGGGTCAGGTGCGTCTCGCGATCGCGATCGAAGGGGCGGTCCGCCCGATCAACACCAGCAAAGACCGCCTGCAGGCGATAGTACTCCTCCTGCGGAATCGGGTCGAACTTGTGGTTGTGACAGCGGGCACAGTGTACGGTGAGGCTCGTGAACGTCGACATCGCAGTGGCTACCATGTCGTCGCGGTCGTTCGAGCGAGTGATCTTCTTATCGAGCGTCCCTTCCCGCAGCTCAACGTGCCCCACGAAGTCCCACGGGCCCGCCGCGACGAACCCCGTCGCCACGATCGCCTGCGGATCGTCGGGAAATAAAACATCTCCCGCAAGCTGCGCGGCCACGAAGCGATCATAAGGCATGTCGCTGTTGAAGGCGGCGATCACCCAGTCGCGGTAGGGCCAGGCGTTGGGCCGCGGCTTATCCTTGTCGTAGCCGTGCGATTCGCCGAAGTGCACCACGTCGAGCCAGTGCCGGCCCCAGCGTTCGCCGTACCGCGGCGAATCGAGCAGCCGGTCGATCAGCCGCTCGTACGCGTCGGGAACCTGATCCGCCAGAAACGCGGCGACCTCATCGGGCGTCGGCGGCAGCCCGTGCAGATCGTATGTGACCCGGCGGATGAGAGTCCGCCGGTCGGCCTCGCGCGACGGAGCCAGCTTTTTCGCCTCAAGCTCCGCGAGGATGAAGGCATCGATCGGCGTGCGAACCCAGTCCGACTTCACGGCGGGAACAGGAGGCCGAGCCAGCGGCCGCAGCGACCACCAGTTGTCATCAGCTCCGGCCAGACGTTTGTCACGCAATGTCAGGTCCTTCGGCCAGGCGGCACCGTCGGCGATCCACTGGCGGATGCCGGCGATCTCGTCTTTCGAAAGCGGCCTGGCCTTCTGCGGCATCGCCGGCTTTTCCCCGCTGATCATCTCGATCAGCATGCTCTCATCGGGCTTTCCCGGCTCGACCACTTTGCCACTCTCGCCCCCCGCCGCGAGCGCCTCGCTTGTTACGAGCGACAATC
>JBLMWR010000606.1:0-4746 GCA_050257335.1 Deltaproteobacteria bacterium
CGTCGCGGTCGATCGTTTCCCCCTTCCGCAGGGGGATCATCATTTCCAGGTAATCTTTCGGCGACCCGAGCCCGTAAATGCAGCTCACCGTGGCCACCACGATCGTGTCGCGGCGGCTGACGAGGGCGCTGGTGGCAGAAAGGCGCAGGCGGTCGATCTCTTCGTTGATCGAGGCGTCTTTCTCGATGTAAATGTCGCGCTGCGGGATGTAGGCCTCGGGCTGGTAGTAATCGTAGTAGCTGACGAAATAGCAGACGGCGTTGTGCGGAAAGAACTCGCGGAACTCGGCGAAGAGCTGGGCCGCCAGGGTCTTGTTGTGCGACAGCACGAGGGTCGGCCGCTGCAACTGCGCAATGACGTTCGCCATGGTGAACGTCTTGCCCGACCCGGTGACCCCCAGCAGCACCTGGTCGCGCTTTCCCGCGCGGATTCCCCGCACCAGGGCCTCGATCGCCTGCGGCTGATCGCCCGCGGGCTGAAAATCGCTGACAAGTTGAAATTGCGGCATACCTGGCGAATGACGAATGTCTGAAGAATCCCGAATTCCGAAAAGTTAAACGCAGGCCAAACGGCGGTTCTGCGTCTTCCTCATTTCGTCGTCCCTTTTTTCGCTTCTTTCGCGTCTTTCGTAATACTAACCGTCTGAATCTTCGTGCGCCGCAAAGATTGTCAATTTGGGCAAAGACAAGACGAGGAAGAACCGCGGATGACGCGGATAAGAGCAGATAAATACGGACGAGGTGAACTGGCCCATCCGCGCGGATCCGCGTCATCCGCGGTTGAATTCGTTTTGGTTCCGGCCGCAGGCCGGGCTGGGGTTTTCTCTTCCTTTGCGTCTTTGCGCCTTTGCGTGAGCCCCTTTTTCACAACACTCCTCCACGTACATCGACGGAAGGATATCACGCAATGGCGCAAAGCCGCAAAGGATTTCAACCGACGGCATTCTTGGAAAACTGACGCCGCAGCATCGGAAATCGATTTCGACGCACTCCAATTATCACGACAGGCTAACCAGCGGCAAGCGGACGACGCGCGCCGGCCATCTTATTCGATCTCGTAGAGTCCGGCGCGGTCGCCGCAGAAGGGGTTCGTACGCCGTTCCTCGCCGACCGTGGTCGCGTCGCCGTGTCCGGGGTACACGATCGTATCGTCCGGGAGCGAGAAGAGTTTTTTCCGGATGCCGCCCACGAGCAGCTCCTGGTTTCCCCCGGGAAAATCGGAGCGGCCAATGCTCCCCTGAAAGAGCACGTCGCCTCCCAATACGACGAACGGCGATTCGGTCCGCAGCACGTACACGATGTGTCCCGGGCTGTGGCCGGGAAGGTCGAGAACGTCGAGCTCGAATCCCGCGGCTTCCACCCGGTCCCCCTCGACGAGCAGCCGGTCGGCCGGCGGGCTCGTGACGCTGATGCCCCCCAGAGCGCTCAGGTTGGCCCGCGGATCGGTCAGCATCGGGGCGTCTCGGGCGCCGATCAGGATCGGCAGCTCGGGCCATTCGCGGCGCAGGGCCCTATTCCCGGCGATGTGATCGGCGTGCCCGTGCGTCAGCAGAATCGCCGCCGGCGTCAGCTCGTGCGACCGCAGCGAGCCGAGGATCTTCTCGGGCTGAAATCCGGGGTCGACCACAAGACATTCGGCGCGGCCGGGCCGGCGGACGATCAGCGTGTTCTCCATGAACGGCGCGGAGACGATCACCTCGATCTCGGCAGGCACAACCAGCGGCGGCACGATGACCTTTCCAATGCACCGACCCGGACGCGACGGGCCGGCACCCCGGCCGTCCCGGCGCGCCGGGGCCGGGGTGCTTTCTGCGCGGCAACAGTGAAATTCGCAGATGACCTTTCGAAACGCGACTTTCCGAAATGATATCGATTCTTTAGAATACCGGCGGCCGACGCAAATGCCCAGTGCTTGTCGTGGCCGGTGATCGCGGGCCGTCCGCAACCTCTTTGAACAGGCGTCAAATGTCTGACCCCAAAGTGAACCTGAAGGATCCGGTGATCGCCGCAATCCTTGCATTTCTGCTTCCCGGAATGGGACATTTCTACCAGCGGCGGATTTTCAAAGGCGTGCTGTACGCCGTCTGCATCCTCGGAACGTTCTTTACCGGCTTGAAGATCGGCCACGGGCAGGTCGTTTATTTTCACTGGAAGCAGTCGGAAAACCGCACGTACGCCTACCTGTGCCAGGTCTGGGTGGGGCTCCCCGCCCTGCCGGCACTCGCCCAGGTGCGACGCGCCCGAGAGGCCTACGAGCCGAATTTCGTGCCCCGCGCGTTCTCCAGCCCGTTCGAAGGAACCCTCAGCGAGTACGCCGACAATTCGGTCATCGGCACGGTCAAAGGAACGATCACGCTGCGGCCCGACAAACCCGAGAATCCCAAATGGTGGAGCGGCAAGCTCGCCGGAACGCTCACCACGGCCGAGGGATCGAAAAAACTTGAAGGCGACGTCCTGCAGCGCGGGGGGGGCCTGATCGAAGCCGAAGTGGCCCCCTGGCACGAGCGGCGGATCAAATGCGAGTTCGTGGAAGCCGGGGACGGCCAGCCCAAGGAGACTTGCAAGCTCGAGGGTTTCATTCCCCGTCCGGTATGGAATTACTACGAGGCGCCGCTGCAGGACTCTCGCTCGAACGAATTCGCAGGTGAAACCAGCGACCTCGACCGGGCCCACAAAGAACTCGGCGGCCGCTTCGAGCTGGGGATCGTCTACACGATGATCGCCGGGCTTTTGAACATCCTGGCGATCTACGACGCCTACGAAGGACCGGCGTACGAAGACGAAGAGGAAGATACCGACTCCGAGAAGCCGCCCCCGGGGCCGGCAGGGTGACCAATGTGGCACACATTCTTATTCGCGGCGGGCGCCGCTCCCGTCAATCGCTTCTGGTTTCTGCTGCCGCTGATCCTGATCATCAGCCTGGTGTACAGCGCCAGCCGATATGAGACGCCGGGGAAAATCTTCCGGCGGACCGGCAAACTCTGCGTGCAGATCACCAGCTTCATGGCCGTCGTCCTGGCGGTTCTGGCATTGCTCTCGATGGGGTTGTAGCGAACCGCAGTTGGTACCGGGTCAGATTGACTCCAGCACCCCTCCCCGGCGCGCCGGGACAACCGGGGTGCTTCGTGCAAAACTGAACCACTACCCGGATTATTCATGCAGGGTGGCTCGGGGCAACTCGTCCCGCCGGCAGCGCCGTCACACGTGATGTCAACAACCGCGACCTGGCGTCGCTCACGCCGCTGGAGATCGACGAACACCTGGCCGATGCCGGTGCGGGGATGTCGGACAGCACCCGGCATCACGATGCCGTCGCCCTCCAGCGGCTGCAGGAATTCGCCCTCGAGCACAAGCTGCTCGACAAGCCGGTGTTCGGAAAGCTGGAAAAGCCCCGTGTCGGTCAACGGGACCGGCTGCCGACGCCCGATGAAACAGCGGCGATTCTCTCGCGGTCGTCACGGGAATTCCGGCTGATCTATTCCGCCCTCCGCCAGTGCCGGGCGCGCCCCGGTGAACTCTGCCGGGCGACGATTGCCGACGTGGACCGGGCCAACCACATGATCACGCTGAAAGAGCACAAGACGGCCCGCAAGACCGGCCAACCCCGGCGAATCCCGATCGGAAGGAAGCTCGGGGAACTGCTCGATCAGGCGATCGGAACCCGCACGGAAGGCCCGGTTTTTCTGGCGCCCGCGGGGAAAGCATGGACTGTCCCGAATCTGAGCCGCACGTACTCCCGGCTGCGGGACATGGCCGGTCTTCCGCGGGACCTGGTGCTGTACCTGGCGCGCCACGAGTGCGGCACGAAAATCTGCCGGGAGAAGGGAATCGAATTCACCCGCCGGCTGCTGGGGCACGCGAATATTTCGACCACCCAGAGGTATATGCACCTGGACGACCGCGAGCTTGCGGAGGCGCAGGACCTCGTGGAATAATGGCTGACGGTTACAGCGCTATCGGTGCATCAGCCGGAATTCCACTCCAAGGTCAAAACGGGTCGCCCGCCGACTCATTCGGCGCTACGAGCCTCTCTGCCCCGGCGACCGGGCGACAGTCTACCCGGCGCGCAACGAAAAGAAAATGATCGCAGGGCGCGAGAGTTGCGTTACCCGGCAGCTTCCGTGCGGAGATCAAGACGATACCGGGGCAGGCCATTGGACTATCGAGAAGAAATCGCACGCCGCTACGGGTTCAATTCAGACGCGGAACTACTCGACATTTCCAAGCCTCTCCCGAAAAAACCGCGGGAAGCCGTCCAGACCTGCATCGCCCAAAAGCCGGGCGGGTACTGGTTCCTTTGGCGGGATGAGCCTCCTGCGAAGGAACGGGCGGCCTGAGCGCATTGATCGCGCAACGACCAGTCCGCAAGGGCGGCAATACGTCTTGCGAATCAGGCCGAACATGAAGTGTGGAGGGCATCCTGCCAATCAGGGCGACTAGCCGGCCCATTGCGCGGAGTCATCCCCCACCCCGGCGGGAGCCTGGGGCGTTACATGAGTACCGCAGAGAGGCGCTGCCGGAACTGTTCTCGCTGCGGGACGAGCCGATGGCCGCGCGGTGACGCCCCGGTGATCTCGCGGCTGATGGCCTCAGGCCCCGCTGGCGCTTCGATAGGGCCGTAACGGTGCCATAGGCGGCATGGCGTCCCCGCTTGAGCGCGAATAGGCGGTGATCGGATGATCTGGATGCTCAGCGCCTTGCGGGCGGAAGTCCGCGTCAGCGTGCTCGCCCCGGCGGATCAACACCT
>JBLMWR010000607.1:0-3316 GCA_050257335.1 Deltaproteobacteria bacterium
CAAGCAGCTTCGACGTTTTTTCGAATCTGGGGAAAACGTTGGGGCTCCGAGCATCAGCCCGGACGAATCGGTCATTGCCTTCGCCGCCAATGAGATCTCGGACAAAAACTCTCGTTACACACTGCAACTCTGGGACTGCGCGTCGGGGAAAAGGAAACATGCGATTGCCGACCTGCCTGCGCCCATCAACTGCCTGGCGTTTACCCCTGACGGTCGGGCGGTCATTACTGGCGGCGTTGATGCACGTCTCCACCTCTGGAGCGTTGAGACCGGCAAAGCCATGCCTCCGCTGGCCGACCAGCGAAACGCCATATTGACGGTGGCATTCGCCCCCGACGAGACAGTTGTGGCATTTGGCAAACGGGATGGAACTCTGGTGTTTTGGGACGTGGCGTCGCGGCAGGCGACCGCGACAATTCAGGCTCATCCGGAATGGCTGCGCTCAATCGCCTTTAGTCCTGACGGCACGACAATCGTGACCGGTGGCAACGAACGTGAATTGCATGTCTGGGAGGCGAAAACGCGACACAAACTTCGGAGCCTTGAGGTCCCGCAGGGGCCAATCTTCTCTTTGCGGTTCAGTGCCGACTCAGCGCTGCTCGCCGCGGGCGCCGGAGGCGGCGCAACCGAGTTGTTCGATATGAAGCTCGGCAAATCCATCGCGTCGCTGGCTGGCGAAAAAGCACTTGTGCGTTCGGTGGCGTTCGACCAACGAGGGAAGTTGCTGGCGAGTGCCTGCGGCAAGACCGTCACTCTCCACGACATTTCAAGCCGCCAAGATCGCTTGATCCAGGCACCGAACAATATTCAGTCGATGGACGTGAGTCCCGACGGGAAGTTCGTCGCGGTCGGGCTGGTACACACACCTTCAAACGGTCCACAGATTCCACAGGTACTCGTCTGGAACGTGGCGAATCCGGTCGAACCTGCAGTTCTCCAGGGACACGAACGCTGGGGCCTTAATACGCTGGCATTCAGTCCCGACGGATCGAAGATTGCCAGTGCAGGTGGCGACGGGACGGTCCGTATTTGGGATGTGTTGCAAGCCCTGCCGGTGGATGCAATCACCGTCGGTCCGCCGGCCGGAACGATCTATAAAGTCGTGTACTCTCCTTCCGGCCGGCATTTGGCGACTGTGAACGCCGACGGGACTGTGTACATTTTACGTTTGTAAAATCGGCCGAACGCGGCAAGGACATCGAGCTCTCGAGCGATTAGCCCGGGACTGCGCACTTCCTTCGCTATCTCGGACATTCCGGCGACACAAAAAGGGGACAGGTCCATTTTTCGGGCGTCGATCGGGCGAACCGCGCACGACGGCAATCTGTGAAAATCTGCGTAATCGGTGGATAAACCAGCGTTCTTCCCGGCCCGGCCAGCGGCCGGAACCAAGGCGTAGCTATGGATCAAACACGGATTTTCGAAGACCATCTGCAGTCAGTGTTTCCTCGGTGGCTCGGTAAGGGCACCCAGCATGAGTGATCGTCAGAATTCCCCGACACGGCAGGTATCCGACTGGTTATCGCAATTTGCCGCCGCGCTGGATCGGAAGGACGCGGGCGGTGTGGCGGACCTGTTCGGAGATGAGTGTTACTGGCGCGATTTGATCGCCTTCACGTGGAATATCAAAACGCTGGAGGGGAGGGACGAGATCCGGGCCATGCTGGCCGCGACGCTCTCTCACGTGCAGCCTGGTCACTGGCAGATGGCGGGCGAGGCTGCCGTTGAGGACGGCATGACCGCCGGCTGGTTTACCTTCGAGACCGCCGTCGCGCGGGGTAAAGGCTACCTGCGCCTGAAGGACGGGAAGTGCTGGACGCTGCTGACGACCACGACGGAGCTCAAGGGCTTTGAAGAAAAGCGGGGGCCGACGCGCGTCGCCGGGGTCCAGCACGGGGTCTTTCGCCATCGGAAAACCTGGTTGGAACAGAAAGCTCAGGCGGAAGCGGAGCTGGGCGATACCATCCAGCCCTATTGCGTCATTATCGGCGGCGGGCAGGGAGGCATCGCCCTGGCGGCGCGGCTGAAACTCCTCGAAGTCCCGACGATCGTCGTCGAGAAGAACCCGCGCCCCGGCGATTCGTGGCGGAAACGCTACAAATCGCTCTGCCTGCACGACCCCGTGTGGTACGACCATCTCCCCTACATGCCGTTTCCCGAGCATTGGCCGGTCTTCTCTCCGAAAGACAAAATCGGCGACTGGCTGGAGATGTACGTCAAGGTGATGGAGCTGAACTACTGGCAATCCACCGAATGTCGTGGCGCTCAATATCATGAGGAGACACAGGACTGGTCGGTGACGGTCGATCGCGGCGGGAAGACGGCCGTGCTGCGGCCCCGGCACCTGGTCCTGGCAACGGGTATGTCGGGAGTGCCCAACGTCCCTCAGATCCCGGGAGCCGGCACGTTTCGCGGAACGCTGCAGCATTCCAGTCAGTTTCGCGGGGACGGTGACTACCGCGACAAGAGGTGCGTCGTCCTGGGTTCCAACAATTCGGCTCACGACATCTGTGCCGCGTTGTGGGAGCAGGACGCCGACGTCACCATGATCCAGCGCTCCTCGACCCACGTTGCCCGGTCCGATTCGCTCATGGAACTGGGGTTGGGCCGGCTCTACTCCGAGGCGGCCGTCAAGGCGGGGATCACGACCGAGATCGCCGATCTGCTGTTTGCCTCCATCCCCTATCGCGTCATGCCGGCGGTCGATATTCCCGTCTATCAGGAAATCGCCCGGCGCGATGCCGATCTTTACGAGAGTCTCGCGAAGGTGGGTTTCCTGCTCGATTTCGGAGACGACGGCTCAGGACTGTTCATGAAATATCTTCGCCGCGGATCAGGCTATTACATCGACGTGGGGGCTTCCGAATTGATCGCCGACGGCAGAATCAAGTTGCGCAGTGGCGTCAGCATCGAGCGCATCAATGAAGATTCGGTCGTGCTGACGGACGGCGCGGTGTTGCCCGCCGATCTGATCGTTTACGCCACCGGCTACGGATCGATGAACGGCTGGGCGGCCCGGCTGATCTCGCAGGAAGTTGCCGACCGCGTCGGAAAGTGCTGGGGCCTGGGTTCCGGCACCACCAAAGATCCCGGCCCCTGGGAAGGCGAATTGCGCAACATGTGGAAGCCGACGCGGCAGGCGGCGCTCTGGTTTCACGGCGGCAACCTGCACCAGTCGCGCCATTATTCGCTGTTCCTGGCCCTGCAGATCAAGGCCCGCCAGGAAGGCCTTCCCACCCCCGTCTACGGCCTGAGCGAAGTCCAACACCGGGCGTAGCATCGGACACGCGGTGGACTCGGCATCTCCCCCCTTAGC
>JBLMWR010000608.1:0-7700 GCA_050257335.1 Deltaproteobacteria bacterium
GCTTGCGGCTTCGCGATCATTTCCCGATCGCCTTCCGAAGCGCGCTCACCGTGATGCCCGCCCGATGATCGACGATCTTTTTTCCCCATTCGATGGTTTTCGCGGCGGGGGCCAGGTCGATGCCGTTGATGCGGAATTTCCCCGCGGCGATGCGCTCTTTCATCCGCACCGTCGCCGGATCGACGGCCATCATCTGCGCCGTGATCGCAAAATCGTCGTGGTATCCCTCCGGGGTCTGTTTGATTCCCTGCGATGCCAGCCATTTTTCGACGCCGGCGTAGTCGTAATACTCCGGAACGAAATGCACGCGGGTCTTTCCGCCAGCCCATTTGGCGTTCAACTCGGCGGCCACCGACTTCATCCCCTCCTGATTTCCCCCGCTGTCGCCGATGAGCACGATGTTCGCGAAGCCGTGCGCCCGGAAGCTGGCGCAGATGTCGACGAGCAGCCGGCGGTACGTCTCTTCGGTGAGACTGATCGAGCCGGGATACTTCATGTGCAGGCTGGCCGGCTCGATATCTCCTTCGGGGACGAACCCTACGATCGGCGCCACGAGGGCATTGCCGAGCTTGCGGGCGATGGCTTCGGTCGTGGCCCGCAGAATGTAGTTGTGCTTGCCGGTCGCGAGGTACGGACCGTTCTGCTCGATGCCGCCGGTGGCGATGATGATCGTCGTCTTGCCGGCTTTCATGGCGTCGCGGATTTCCATCCACGTCAGCTCTTCGGTGAAGACCGAATCGACCGCTTCGATGGGCCGCGGCGAGTTCGGGTCGGGGCTCACCGGGTCGGGCGCGGCCGTGAGAAAGAGCGCCAGAAGCGCCATACTGGAAACGCTGATGAATCGAAGCATGGGGAAGCCTTCTATTGAGGCGGCCAGATTGAAAGAGGGAAAGAACCGCGGATGACGCGGATCCACGCGGATGTGCGAAGGGTTCAATCTGTCCTGACCGGGGCGATGATGCGCGACGCATGCTGCCGGTTGTGGTACACGCGGTTTTTCGCCACGACCGTTTTCTGCGGAAAGTCGACGGTGAGCGGCTCCCCCGTGTTGGGGTTGGGCTCGTAGAACGGGGCGCCGGTGCTTGCGACCGTGACGCGGACCCGATGTCCGCGGTTGAACGCCTGGCTCATCCACCCCACGTCAAACGCGACCTTGTAAATCTTGTCCGCCTCCATGAAAACCTCCTTCTCGTAACCGTCCCGATAGCGGGCCCGGCGGACGTAATCTGCGATCAGGATTGATCGGCCGTCCGGATAAACGTCGCTGACCCGGACGATGAAGTCGCTGTCGGGGGCCGACGACGACACGTACAGTTCCGCCTGGACCTTCCCTGTCCATTCAACCGGGTCCTTGAGCGGGTCCGTGGTGAAGGTCCGCACCTCCGACTGTTTCTCAAAACTGCGAGCATCGGCGGCACCAGGAAAGCCTCTCGCCGGAATCTCGTTTGGATGCAGCGGATCGGCGACAAAACTGGTGGCCGCGTCGGTTTCCTGAGGCGCGGCGTTCGACAGGCTGCCGCCGTCATGGAGGTAAAACGAAGTCGCCTTTGTCGCGAGGGGCCAGTCGGCAGCCGTTTTCCATTCGTTGCCCGGGGCTCCCTCTTCGCCGATCGCCCCCATCACGTAATAGCGGACCGCCGGGTCCCGATCGACGCCATTGTCGATCCCTTTGAGGTGATGATCGAACCAGCGCAGCAGATGTTTCTCGGCATCAAAGCGGGCGTTCTCCGGATAAGTCAGCTCGGCGACCTTGTTCGAATTCTTCCCCTGATAACCGCCGTGCAGCCACGGGCCGAGCAAAAGCTGCTGCTTGCCGCGCGAATTCGGCCCCCCGCGGTGCTGCCGCCCGATGAAGCTCTCGACCGACCCCACGCACATGAAATCATACCAGCTTCCGATGGTGAAACAGGGGACGTTCATCTTGTCGAAGTAGCGGGTGCAATCCTCCGCGGCCCACCAGGCGTCGTAGGTCGGGTGGGCGAACCATTCCGCGAGCAATTTGCGGTTGTCGCGCGGATCGCGGCACACGCCGTCCATCCCCTTAAACCGTTCCGGGCGCGTCGTTCCACCGATCCGGTAACCTTCATGGTACAGGCTCAGCCCGGTGTCGATCATGTACTGCGCGACCAGATGCGGTGGCTGCGTGACGGCCAGAAAATTCTGGGCGAAGCCGGCCTGCGAGCTGCCGAACGTTCCGATCTTTCCCGACGACCAGGGCTGCTTCGCCAGCCATTCGACCGTATCGTAACCGTCCTGCAATTCGCCCCAGCCGAGCGCGCGATACCCGACCCATGTTCCTTCCGAGAGGTGCGTCCCCCGGAAATTCTCTGCGGCCACGACATAGCCGGCTTCCGCGAGCCTGGCGAAGCCCTTGCGCGTGCCGGGGGCCCGCAGGTCGGCATACCGCTGTTCGTAGAGCACGGGCCAGGGTCCGTTTCCCTCGGGAAAGTACAGATACGCCGACAAGCGCTTCCCATCCCGCATCGGGATCATCACATGCTTCTCGGTGACCTGCCCCAGATCCGGTTCCTCGGCAGCCATCGCCGAACCGGCGGAGATAACCACAGCAGAAGCCGCGAGTACAATCCGGTGGTCAATACGCTGCATCATCATGCTCCTGCTTGGAACCGCGGGTAAAGAGCGATATTCTACGCTCAGATCTGTGGTCGTGCCACCGCGGCCATTCCGCATTCCGAACTCCGCACTCTCGATCCCAATTATCCGAAATCCCCAATCCGAAATCTCCTTCATGCCCACCGAAGTCGCTGTTCCCGATCCCGCCCCGATCCTCGATCTCCTCGAAGCCTTTCGCCGCTCCAAGACAATGTTTGCCGCGGTCTCGCTCGGCGTCTTCGACGCACTCGCCGCCGGCCCCAAACCGCTGGCTGTCCTGGCTGCCGAATTGAAAGCCAACCCCGACGCTCTGGAACGGCTTCTGGGGGCCTGCGTGAGCCTGCAACTCCTGCAGTACGCCGGCGGCAGCTACGAAAACACACCGGCCGCCGCCGCTTACCTTTGCCAGGCGAGCCCGCGCCGGCTGACAGGGTACATCAACTACAGCAACTCCGTGATGTGGAAGCTGTGGGAGCGTCTGGAAGACGCGGTTCGCGAGGGGACGCACCGGTGGAAGCAGGTTTACGGCTGGGACGGCCCGATCTTCTCGCACTTTTTCCGCGACGAAGCGGCCAGACGGGAGTTTTTGATGGGGATGCACGGATTCGGGCTCATCAGCTCGCCGCACGTCGTTTCGGCCTTCGACCTCAGCCGGTTTGGCCGCCTCGTCGACCTCGGCGGCGCGACCGGTCACCTGGCGGTCGCCGCGTGCCAGCGTTATCCGCATTTGCAGGCGGTCGTGTTCGATCTGCCCGAGGCCATCCCGCTGGCGCGGGAAATCGTTGGTGAATCGAACGTCGCGGCGCGCGTCAGCTTCGCCCCTGGAGACTTTTTCGTCGACCCGCTCCCTCCGGGCGATCTGTATGCCGTGGGGCGCATTCTTCATGACTGGTCGGAGGAAAAGATCGTCAATCTCCTGCGGCGGATCCACGACCGGTTGCCCGCCGGCGGCGCCCTGCTGATCGCCGAAAAACTGCTCTTCGACGACCAGACGGGGCCCCGCTGGGCGCAGATGCAGAACCTGAACATGCTGACGTGTACGGAAGGAAAGGAACGGACGCTGGCGCACTACGAAGCACTCCTGAAACAGGCCGGCTTTACCGGCGTCCAGGGGTGCCGCACGTCGTCCCCCCTCGATGCCCTGCTCGCCACCTGACCATTCATCGGGAGGCCTGCGGTCGCGTTTTTCGCCGTGCCGATGTATCGTGGAGTTGATCAGCATGTTCGCACGCCAGACCATTCTTGAAAAACTCCACGCCAAGGTCGCGGCCGGCAAGCCGATCATCGGCGGCGGGGCGGGCACTGGAATTTCCGCGAAGATGTCGGAAGCCGGCGGGATCGACCTGCTCGTCATCTACAATTCGGGCCGGTTCCGGATGGGGGGGCGCGGGTCGCTGGCGGGAATGATGCCCTACGGCGACGCCAACGCCATCGTGATGGACATGGCCCGCGAGGTGCTGCCGGTCGTGCAGCACACACCCGTTCTGGCCGGAGTGTGCGGCACAGACCCGTTCCGGATCATGAAGCTCTTCCTGCGCGACGTGCAGAACGCCGGATTCTCCGGAGTCCAGAATTTTCCGACGGTGGGGTTGTTCGACGGCACGATCCGCGTCGGGCTGGAAGAAACGGGAATGGGGTACGGCCTGGAAGTCGACATGATCCGGCTGGCGCACGAACAGGGGCTGCTCACGACTCCCTACGCCTTCGACCCGGACGAAGCCGCCGCCATGGCCCGCGCGGGGGCCCACATTCTCATTCCGCATATCGGGCTCACGACCAAAGGGGCGATCGGCGCCCGCACCGCAGTGACGCTCGACGAGGCCGCGAAACGGGTCCAGGCCATGCATGACGCGGCCCGGAAGATCAACCGCGAAATTCTCGTCCTGTGCCACGGCGGGCCGATTGCCGAGCCCGCCGATGCCCAGTACATTCTCGACCACACGGAAGGCGTCGTCGGCTTTTACGGCGCCAGCAGCATGGAGCGGCTGCCGGTGGAGCCGGCGATCGCGAATCGAGTCCGTGAGTTTACCGAGCTGAAATTCAAATGACGAATGCCCATGCCCCAGCTCAAACACATCGTCCTGCTCCGGTTCAAGTCACAGACGACGCATGAAGAGATTGCCGAAATCTTCGAGTCGCTCGACGATTTGCAGGACAAGATCCCGGGGATCGTCGATATCTGCTCCGGGCCTTACGAAAGCCCGGAAGGGCTGCACAAGGGATTTACGCACGCCTTCATCGTCACCTTCGCCGACGTCGAAAGCCGTGACGCATACCTGGAACACCCCGCTCATGAAGTCGTGAAACAGCTTATCATTCGGCAATTGGCCGGGGGCCTGGCCGACGTCATCGCCTTCGATTTCAAAGACTGCGACCGATTCCGTTACTGACAACGTGGGGCAGCTTTCTAACCTGCCCGTCTTCAGGCGGACGCCGCGGTGCCCGAGTTGGTTGTTTCCTGATGCCCGACTTTCGACCCCATCCCCTGCTTCCCACCGGCCACTTACAAACTCTGGCCGGAATTTATCTCTCGCCGGGGGCGCGAAAGGAGACCGCGCGGCAGCATCGCGTGCTCCTGCCTGACTCCGACCAGATCATCCTGCATGACGATTGCCCGGCCGATTGGCAACCCGGCGCCCGCACGGCCCTGATGATCCACGGCCTGGCGGGGTGCCACGGCAGTCCGTACATGCGGCGGATTGCCGCCAGATTGAATGACCGCGGCGTGCGGACGTTTCGCATGGACCTGCGGGGGTGCGGCGCGGGAGCGGGGCTGGCGCGGCTGCCGTACCACAGCGGCCGGTCGGAAGACGCCGCCGCCGCCCTGCGGAAAATCGCCGATTTGTGTCCCGGATCTCCCACAACCCTGATCGGCTTTTCTCTGGGGGGCAACATCACACTGAAGCTGCTGGGGGAATCGCCGGCGGACTTGACGGCGAATCTCGACCGGGCTGTCGCGATCTGTCCTCCGGTCGATCTGCTGCAATGCGTGCAATCGCTGGCGCGCGGCGTCAACCGCCTCTACGATCGTCATTTCGTTCGGCTGCTCGTGGACCAGGTCGCCACGCAGCGGCGGCTGATTCCCGACGCCCCCGCCCTCGATCCGCGAAGGCTGCCGCGCGGCGTCTACGAATTCGATGAGGCATTTACGGCGCCCGTGTGCGGGTTCGGGACCGCCGCCAACTATTACCGGCTGTGCAGCTCCAATCAGTTCGTTCCACAGATCCAGGTGCCGACGCTGATTGTCGCCGCGGCCGACGATCCGCTGATTCCCGGCGAGGTTTTCACCAGGCTGCGTCTTCCGCCGCCGGTCACGATGCTATTGACCGGCTCCGGTGGACACCTGGGCTTTATTGGTCGCCGCAACGGCGACCCCGACCGCCGCTGGATGGACTGGCGCGTCGTCGAATGGGCCGTGCCATAACGCCTGTTTCAAGTTTATGCCAAACCCACGGGCCGCGTCGGTGCGTCCAACCGCAACTGACGCGGCTGGCTTCGTCGTCACTTCGCATCCAGCAGCCACACGGGGCGCCCCAGCCACCGGCGCAGCGCGGTGACGCGGAAGAATCCCTCCGCGGCCTCGCGGATTGCCTGGGGATGATACAGCTTGCCGGTTCCCGCACGCGACGCCCGCTCCTGGGGATCGCTCTGCAGGTCCGCCAGCGACAGCCGGTTGTGAAACACCACCCGCCCCGAGCACACCGTCCGCAGGAGTCGGAAGATTTCGCGATGATCCTGCCCGACCGCCGGGGCGACCGTGCTGCCAAAGAACAGGTACTGGTACGTGTTGATGAGCAGCACCGTCTGAAAGGGACCGCCGAACTCGCCGATTCTGCCGGCCAATTCCGGCAGAGTCAGTCGCTCGAACCGGACGCGCTCGCAGCGGTCGAAACCCGAATTCAACAGCCGGCACACTTCCAGGCACTCGTCGCTCAGGTCGATCCCCACTGCCCGCTTGCAAGTCTCGCGCGCCGCGGCGTGAAAAACGAAGAACCCTTTCGAGCAACTCAGATCGAGAAGGCTGGTCAGGGGCGCCGGGTAATACTGCGACAGCCCCGCCACGCGCACCGCCAGCTTGGGATTGGGAACGAGCCGATCCGCGACCGGAGTGTACGTATGGTTGCGGGGATATGAATCGCTGACGAACGTTCGCACGTCAGCCGGCAGGTTTGCCGCTGCCTTTTCGAAACCCGGGCAGGCCAGCCCCTCGGGCCTGACCGGCTTGAGCCGCCAGGCCAACTGCGTCCACAGAGTCGGTCGGGGGAAGAGAGCGGTCAATCACAAACTCCTTTTCGTGGGAACGGGCTGATTGGGGGCGGCGGGATTATAGTTGGCCTGACGCTTTACCGCGAGATGAAGATGATCCGCGATTCAACGACCTTCCGCCACGCGCCGCGATCCTCCGTCACAAATGCCCTCCCGCCAGCCAGCCGGTGCTGAAGGCGGCCTGGAAGTTGTATCCGCCGATCGGACCGTCCAGATCGAGGATTTCTCCGGCGAGGTACAGGTTCGGGACGATCCGGCTCTGCATCGACCGCGAATCGACTTCCGCCAGCGACACCCCGCCGGCCGTGACTTCCGCCTTCTTGAATCCCAGCGTTCCCGTCACCCGGATTGCGCAATGCTTGAAGACCCGGACCAGCCGCGCCCGGGCGGCTTTTCCCAGCTCGGCACAGCGCAGATCGCGGGGGACATCCGCCAGTCCGAGCAAAGTATCCATCAGCCGCCGCGGCAGGTCATGCGGCAGAATCGCCGCCACCGGCAGCTTTCCTTCCGCCGCGGCCTTTTGCCGGAGCTGGTCGTCAAATTCCGCGTCCGCAAGCGACGGAAGAAAGTCACAGACCAATTCAAGACGCGTCAGCCCGGGATGACCGGTGATCGCCCGGCTGACATCGAGGACGGCCGGTCCCGATAGGCCGAAGTGCGTGAAGAGAAACGAACCGCGGCGCGAGGCCCGCGTCCGGGCAGGGGAGCCCGCATTTTCGCCCGCACCCGCCCCCCCGCGCTCGACGACCGCGACCGCGACGTCCGCGAGGGTGATCCCTTTCAGATCATGGACCCACGCAAGGCCGGTCTCAACCGGGACG
>JBLMWR010000609.1:0-5426 GCA_050257335.1 Deltaproteobacteria bacterium
CCAATCCGATCGACCGGTTCCTGGACGGATATTTCGCCGAGCACAAGGTCCCGGTCCGCGAGGTCGTCTCCGATCGCATTTTCGCCCGGCGGGCGGCGTTCGATCTCGTCGGCCTGCCCCCGGCTCCGGCCGAGCTGGCGGCGTTTGCCGCCGAGGCGCGGCCCGACAAACGCGAACGGTTCGTCGCGGGCCTGCTCGACGACCGCGCGGCGTACGCGGCCCACTGGCTGACGTTCTGGAACGACCTCTTGCGCAACGCCTATCATGGCACCGGCTTCATCGACGGCGGCCGCAAGCAGATCACCGGCTGGCTGTACGCGGCGCTCTACGACAACAAGCCCTACGACCGTTTCGTGCACGAGCTGATCAGTCCCCCGGCCGGCAGCGGCAGCGAAGGATTCACCTACGGCATCAAGTGGCGGGGCACTGTGAACGAAAGCCAGCGCCGCGAGATTCAGGCGGCCCAATCGGTGGCGCAGGTCTTTCTGGGGACGAACCTCAAGTGCGCCAGTTGTCACGACAGCTTCGTGAATCACTGGAAGCTGACGGATGCTTACGCGCTGGCCTCGGTCTTCGCCGACGGGCCGCTCGAGCTGCACCGCTGCGACCAGCCCACCGGCGTTCCCTCGACGGTCGGGTTCCTCTACCCGCAACTGGGGACGATCGACCCCACGGCATCGCGTGCCGACCGCGCGCGGCAACTGGCCGATCTGCTGACGCACCCTGAAAACGGGCGGCTGTCGCGGACGATCATCAACCGGCTGTGGGCCAGACTTTTCGGACGCGGTCTCGTCGAACCGCTCGACAACATGGACGCCGAGCCCTGGCATCAGGACTTGCTCGACTTTCTCGCCGCCGACCTGGCCGACCACGGCTATGACCTGAAGCGCACGCTGCGGCTGATGGCCACTTCCCGGGCGTATCAATGGCCCGGTGTGGGGCTGGATCGCGCCGCATCCGCGAGTGAATCGTTTGTCTTCCGGGGACCGCTCGTCAAGCGACTGTCGGCCGAGCAGTTCGTGGATACGGTTTTCGCGCTCACCGCGACGTGGCCCGAGCCCGATGCCGGGTCGATGAAAGTGGATGGCCGCGGGCAGGGGGGACAACTGGCGGCGATCGCCCCGGCGCTGGTTGAAGGTCCGCCGAAACCGGAGCTGGCCGGGCCGCCGCTCCAGAAGTCCAAATGGCTCTGGTCGAGTCCCGAGGCCCGCGAGGGGGTCCCTCCACAGACGATTTATCTGCGCCGCGTCTGGACGCTCGATGAGCCGCCGGCCCGCGGACTGGCGACATTTACGGCCGACAATTCGTTCGAGCTGTTCATCAACGGCAAATCGGTCGGCAAATCGAACAACTGGAATCCGCCGGTGCAGCTCGACGTCACCGAGGCGCTCGTGAAGGGCGAAAATGTGATCGGATTGAAGGCGACCAACGGCGGCAGCGGGCCGAATCCGGCGGGGGCGATCGGCGAGATCGTCGCTCTCTCTGCCGACGGCAAGCTCGCCGCCACGCTCTCGACCGACGAGGAGTGGCTCGTTTCCGATTCGGAAGTCGCCGACTGGCTGAAGGCCGATTTCGACGCCTCGTCGTGGAAGGCCGCCGCCGTGCTGGGGGACGCCGGTGTCGCACCCTGGAATGTGGCAGCCATTGTCGAGCGCGGAATCGCCGCGGCGGCCGTCAAAGCTCAGCTCCCGGAGGGGTTCCGCGTCCGCGCGGCGCTGTTGCCGCTGGATTCGCTGCAGTCCGCGCTCGGCCGTCCCAACCGCGAACAGGTGGTCTCGGCTCGCGACACGGCGCCGACGATGCTGCAGGCGCTGGAACTGACAAACGGCACGCTGCTGAGGAACTACCTGCAGCGCGGCGCGGCCTACTGGCACAAGCAAGGGGCGAACGACTCGCAGCAACTCATTGACCAGATTTACCAGACGGCCCTCAGCCGGCCGCCGACTGAAGCCGAAAAACACCTGGCCGCCGGGATCGCCGGCACGCCCTCGACCCCCGAAGGCCTCGAAGATTTCCTCTGGACCATCTGCATGCTCCCCGAATTCCAACTGGTGCCGTAATAGAAACAAAGAGAACCGCCGATGACGCGGATACGCGCGGATAAATACGGACGAGGTGAACTGGCACATCCGCGCGTATCCGCGCCATCCGCGGTTAAAGTCTCTGTTGCGGCTGCGAGCCGGGCTGGGCGGTTGGTGGTTAAAAAATTAGGAAGTGTAGACAACCACGAATGGCCGAATCGCACGAATAGGAAACGAAGAAAAAGACGAGTTTCATCCACAGATTGCGCAGATTTTCGCAGCTTGTATTTCGGCTTCGCCAAATCGAATCTGTGAAACGTGTACGACTAACCGCCCGTTTCTTTTCGCGCCGCGCAAACTCCTAAATCGGGTAAAGGAGAATAGCCACAGGTGGACACAGATTCACACAGATACGACGAGGATTTTCTGGAACTCATCTGTGTTAATCTGTGTCCATCTGTGGCCCAAATTCCTGGTTCGGGCCATATATGCCGGGCTGCGTGATCTCTGGATAGAATTCCCTTTCCGCAATGCTTCTCACGGGTAACACCAGCATGCCGAACAATTCGTCCACCCGCCGCCGGTTCCTGCGGCTGACGGCGGCGGGAACCCTGGGGATGCTTGCTGGGCCGTTCGGGGTGCCGACAGGACGGCGCGCGTTGGCGGCTCCGAAAGCTGCCGCCAAGCCGACCGCCGATACGTTGATCGTCCTGTGGATGGCCGGCGGGATGGCGCATACCGAGACCTTCGATCCCAAGCGGCACGCGCCGTTTTCCGCGGGCATGAAAGCCGACGAGGTCCTGTGCACCTTTCCGGCGATCGACACGGCGGTGGACGACATCAAGATTTCAGAGGGGCTCGAAAAAGTCGGCGCGGTGATGGACCGCGGGACGCTGATCCGCACGCACGTCCTCGGGGACCTGGGGCAGATTCTGCACTCGCGGCACCAGTACCATTGGCACACGGGTTACGAACCCCCGCAAACGGTTGCCGCGCCGCACATTGGCGCCTGGACCGCCCATGCGCTGGGGCCGGTGAACCCCGCCGTCCCGGCGTTCATCGACATCGGGCAGGGGTACGAAGGCAACGGCGAGGCCGAGGAACTGAAGGCCTTTCAGACCGGCGGCTGCCTGGGGAGCCGGTTCAATCCGTTCCGCGTTCCCGATCCGCGGCAGGCGGTGAACGTCGTGCGGCCGCCGGCGGGAATGAGCGAGAAGCGGTTCCGGCAACGATTTGAATCGCTCAAGGCACTCATCGCCGCTTCGCCGGCGCCGAAGGAGATCCGCGACAGCCAGCACGAAGCCCTGCTGCGCGCCAGCGACGACGCCTACCGGCTCATGGAATCTCCGGCGGCGAAGGCTTTCGACCTGTCGCTCGAGCCGCGCGAGTCGTTCGACGTGTACAACACGTCGAAGTTCGGCCAGGGGTGCCTGCTCGCCCGGCGGCTCGTCGAGCAGGGGGCGCGGTTCATCGAGGTCACCACCGAGTACGGCCCCTTCCTGCAATGGGACACGCACGACAACGGCCACACGCGGATGGCGAAACTGAAGCAGGAGATCGACGCGCCGATCGCCCAATTGATTCTCGATCTCGAAGCCCGAAAGCTGCTCGACCGGACGCTGATCGTTCTGGCAAGCGAGTTCAGCCGCGACTGCCTCGTCGAAGGAAAACCCGAGCGGCGCGTTCCGGATCAGGTCGAACAGCCGGCGGTGATCAACGAATTGAAATTCTACGGCATGCACCGGCATTTCACCGGCGCGTCGAGCGTGCTGTTGTTCGGCGGCGGCGCGAAAAAGGGGCTGCTGTATGGAAAAACCGCTCCCGAGCGCCCCTGCACGACGATCGAAAACCCGATCAACGTCACCGAACTCCACGCGACACTGCTCCATGCGCTCGGCATTCCGCCCGATTACCAGGTCGATGTCGAACAGCGCCCCTTCTACGTCACCAAAGACGGCCGCGGTGAACCGCGCCGCGAGCTGCTGGTTTCGTGATAATCATTGCCCGGCGATGAGAAGGCCCTGCCTGCCGGGGAGACGTCTGACATTGCAGTCGTCTCGCTCCGCGAGGCGAGGTCTCGAACGCTCTTCTCCATTCCAACTTGCGCGCCACAATCAATACGATGCAGTCATTGAAGGAGTTGACGTATGCGGCACCACGCTCTCCACCGTCTTCTGCCGAATTCAACACTGCTCCTCGCCGGACTGTTCGTCGCCTGGTTCGTGGATCGCGAGAGCTCCGCCGCCGAGGCGCAGCGCCCCAACATCGTGTTCCTCCTCTGCGACGATCTCGGGTATGGCGATGTAGGATGTTTCGGGCAGAAGAAGATCCGCACGCCGAACGTCGATCGGCTCGCTGCCGAAGGAATGCGGCTGACGGTCCACTATTCCGGCAATGCCGTGTGTGCTCCGTCGCGGTGCACGCTGATGACCGGCAAGCACCCGGGGCACGCCTTCATCCGCAGCAACCGGCAGTACCGGCCCGGCAGCGAAGGGCAGTGGCCGGTGCCGGCCGACGAAGTCATGTTGCCGAAAATCCTCAAGGACCTGG
Organism: Deltaproteobacteria bacterium; assembly: GCA_050257335.1. Classification (GTDB taxonomy): domain Bacteria; phylum Planctomycetota; class Planctomycetia; order Planctomycetales; family Planctomycetaceae; genus JACQFH01. The sequence continues at coordinate 4,572 of JBLMWR010000609.1, forward strand.
GCTACACGACGGGGGCGTTCGGCAAGTGGGGCCTGGGCGCCCCCGACACGACGGGCGAACCGCTCCGGCAGGGAATCGATCGCTTCTTCGGCTACAACTGCCAGGGGGTCGCGCACAATTTCTATCCCACGTATCTGTGGGACAACGCGAAACGCCGGGAATTGAAAAATCCCCCTTTCACGGCCCATCAGAAGCTTCCTCCCGGTGCCGACCCGAACGCCCCCGAAAGCTACGCCCAATACAGCGGCAGAGACTACGCCCCCGACCTCATCAACGAGCAGGCCCGGCAATTCCTGCGCGATCACAAGGACCGGCCGTTCTTTCTGTACTACCCCACGACCGTCCCCCACCTGGCGTTGCAGGTGCCCGATGATTCGCTTCGCGAGTATCTGGGCACGTTTCCCGAAGAACCGTACGTCGGCGGGCGGGGGTATCTCCCGCAGCGGACGCCGCACGCGGCCTACGCGGCGATGATCACCCGTCTCGACCGCGAAATCGGCCGGCTGATCGACCTCGTCGAGGAGCTGGGGCTGACGGAACGCACCATTTTCGTCTTCACTTCCGACAACGGGCCCCTGTACGACCGCTACGGCGGGACCGACACCGACTTCTTCTTAAGCGCCGGCGACTTCCGCGGCCGCAAAGGCTCGCTGTACGAAGGGGGGATTCGCGTGCCGTGCATCGTCCGCTGGAAGGGGAACATCGCTCCCGGAACCAAATCGAATCGGGTCACGGGCTTCGAAGACTGGCTCCCCACGCTGCTGGAACTCATCGGCGCCAAAGACCGCACGCCCGCCGGCATCGATGGGGTTAGTTTCGCCCCCACACTGACGGGAAAGCCGCAGGACCCGCGCC
>JBLMWR010000610.1:0-4749 GCA_050257335.1 Deltaproteobacteria bacterium
CAGCCGAGGAGAATCTGATCACCGGCCGGGAGCGGCCGATCGTTGTGGCCCGGCGGCGAGCAAACGCCGCGGTCGCGACCGGGGTGGCGCCGGCTTGCGCCGACCTTGGCGTGATGCTCCCCCACTCCCCGCTTCACCACCTGTTGACGGCCGATGTCGGTGAGCCTCTCGTGATGACCTCGGGCAATGTCTCCGAGGAGCCGATCGCCCGGCTCGACAAGGAGGCGATTCAGGCGCTCGGGTCGATCGCCGACGCCTTCCTTGTCCACGACCGCGAAATCGCCGTGCGGGCCGAGGACTCGGTCGTGCGCTCAATCGACCCCGGAGTGCGAGCCGCCCCGCTCACCGTCAGGCGGGCGCGGGGCTATGTCCCCGAGAGCTTTCCCCTCCGCCAGGCGCTGCGGCGGACCGTGCTTGCCTGCGGCGCCGAGCTGAAGTCGACGTTCTGCCTGGCGGAGGGCACCGACGCCTGGGTCGGACCGCACATCGGCGACCTGCGCAACTTCGAGGCCCTGCGCTCCTTTCGCGAGGGGATCGCGCACTTTGAGCGCCTGCTGGAGCTCACGCCGAGCCTCATCGTGCACGACCTCCATCCCGACTACCTGTCTACCCGCTACGCGCTGGAGCGGGAGGGCGTCGAGCTGCTCGGGGTGCAGCACCACCATGCCCATCTCGCCGCCTGCCTTTGCGAGCATGGCATCGCGACACCGGCGGTCGGCGCCATCTACGACGGTGCCGGCTTCGGCACGGACGGCACGGCCTGGGGAGGCGAGATCCTGGTCGGCGACGCAAGCGACTTCGAGCGGTGGGGGAAGTTGCGGCCGCTGCCTCTGCCGGGGGGCGATGCCGCTGCCAGGCAACCATGGCGGATGGCCTGCGCCTGGCTTGCCGCCGCGCTCGAGCAGCCCCTTCCGCCGATTCCCCCGGCACTCCGGCCGCGGGTGGATCCGCCGGAATGGGAGGCCGTCGCCGCGCTGGCCCGCGGCGGGACCGCCTCCCCGCCGACGACAAGCGCCGGACGCCTCTTCGACGCCATGGCGGCCATCTGCGGGCTTCGCGCCCACGCCGGCTATGAGGGACAGGCTGCGATGGAGCTGGAGGCAGCGGCGGCACTCGACGAGGGCGGCGCATATCCGCTCGAGCTGGTCGAGGAAGCTGACGCAAAGGGAGCGACGACGTTTGTCCTCGACCCTCGCGAGACCATCCGCGCCGTCGTCGCCGACCTCGAGGCCGGCGTATCCGTCGGCGATGTCTCCGCCCGCTTCCACAACGGGCTGGCGGCGGCCACGGCCTCGGCCTGCCTGGCCGCGGCCGAGGCGAGCCAGATCGGCGACGCGGTCCTCTCCGGCGGCGTCTTCCAGAACCGGCTCCTGGTTGAGCGAACCGCCGCACACCTGTGTGACGCCGGACTGCGCGTCCTCATCCCGGAACGCCTGCCCCCCAACGACGGCGGCATCTCATACGGCCAGGCCGCGGTCGCCGCCGCCGATTGACCCTTCTCCCCGGGGACATCCATCGAAACGCCGGCCGGGCAGCCCGCATGCCGTGCGATACCGCTACCGGGATTTGGCCCCGGGTTTCAGGACTGAGAATGTGTCCCAGCGTCTGCGGCCGTCTGCAGGTGATCAGGGTTTCCAGCTCTAGGAAGCGGATTCATGGCTGGCGGCGCTGACGGCGTGTTCGGCAGTTTCTGGGGGCTACCCTGCCACCCCCTTGCCACTTCAGACCTCACCAGCTGACCAGATATCAGCTGCATGCGATGTGCGTGCACTGGCGCGGGTCGCCGTTGTGGTGGGCGATGTTCCCACCGCCGTCGATCACCCCGAGCACGGCTTCGATGCCGAGGTCGCGGTTGCGCAAGGCACGGTTCTTGGTCAACTTAGTTGTCGAGCTTTCGATGTCGAAGCCGTCGTCCTTTGAACGAACCGCACGATTGCGCCGGAGAAGCGTGTGCTTGGCTTCGGCGTCCACAAAGACTCCGTTCTTCCCAGCTGCGCTTATGTCGTTGCGATCCAGCACGTTGCGGCCGCCCCCGGAAATGTTGATCCCGCTGACAGCGTTTTTTCGGAACGAGTTATGCACGATCCGAACTTGGTGAGAGCTGAACAAGCCCACTCCGATCTCCTCGTTGGGGCCGGTGCCGGAGCTGTCTCGCACCAAGCTCTGCGAGGTGGAAAAGGCCTGAATGCCGATGAAGTGGTTGTCCGAGGTCGAGATGTCCAGCAGACGGTTCTGCCGTACCCCAAAGAGGTCGACACCGCCCCCGAACTGGCGGATCGAGCCGTCCATCACCGTAACGCCGTCGTGGCGTTCGTTGACCAGGCCGACATCGCAGAATTCAGTGTCGTTGTTGCAGCCGGGAGTAGGGGCCCCATCACCGTCAATCAGATGGCCGTTTAGGTCAAGGGTGATGTTGTCGGCCCCGATCACGATCCCGTTGCCGGGGCAGTTGAGCAGGTCTTTGTGAAGCGTGGTGTCGGCGGTGATCGTGTCGCCGCATTTCGGCTGGCCTTTGGCCTTCGCGCCGCCACCCGCTCCGGCGTTGGATGACTTTGCGGTTGAACCGCCGCTCGAGGCCGCGAGGCCAGCCACTAGGACCAGGATCGCCACAAGCAGCAGACGTGTCGGGCGCGCGGCGTGTGGACGAGGCTTAGACGGCATCGGAATCCCTTCGTCGGGTGCCCGCCCAGACGCGTCTTCATCCGACCGTACAGCGGGCCTCCGCGTTGCGCAAGCCTCCGCCGGGGTCAGCGTTGTACCGACACAGCCCGACGGAGGGCCGGCTGTGCACGGGTCTTCTATGCGTCGGATTGGCTACGGATGGCCGGCAACCCCGCCTTTCGAGCGGAATCACCGTTCTGCTGCCTCCGGAATATCCACGAGACGCGGCGCGGTGCCTCCGAAGCTCTGCCCGGATGCGATACTTGGACCGTCGCCCATGAGGACCTTGTTTGCGATGGTCGCAATGGTTTCCGGGCTTGCCCTCCTGCCGCAGGGCGCCTGGGCGAACGACGACAACTATGCGTGCTCCCTGACGCCGTCCGCCGGGTTTGTCAAGGCGGAGTTCGGGCTTCCTCATGCCGCGAAGCAGAAAGACTTCGAAGGAGGGACGAACGACGGGGCCGGCGCGTTCAGCTCGAACTGCGTCGTGATCGCCTGGACGACGAAACCGAAACCGGGGGGCCGTCCCTTCGGGAAACCTCCCAAATTCGTCACCCGCAAAGGATTCGCGAAGTTGTCGGTGTCGACGACGATTCAGGACACAGAAGAAGCCGGGGCGAACTGGGACCCGGAAAACCTGCGTATTCACAACTTTGCCATTTACGACCACCTGATCGAAAGCTGGGGAGGTCGGCAGGTCGGTTTTCCGATCTTCGGCCAGTCGGACATGCATGGCATCGAGTGGGGGCTCCTAGCCGACAATGCGGCGGGCTTCTGGGAACACGAAGAACAGGGCTTCATCTCCGTCGAGGTCTCCTCGCACGGCAAAGCCGGCCAGCACCTGGCCGACCTCGCCAAAAGCATCGTGCCGAAATTCCAGCCCTAGCCGGCACCAAGTCAACAGCTACCGGGGCGTCGTGGCCCGGGAGACAGAATCGGGGGAATTGACATAGCGCGGGTGGAAGGCGAGATCATCATCAACCGGCCGGCGGAGGTCGTGTTCGACTTCGTCGCCGACGAGCGCAACGAGCCCCGCTACAACCCACGGATGCTCCGCGCCGAGCAGATCTCAGAGGGTCCCATTGGCATGGGGACGCAGTTTCAAACGGAACTGAAGACAATGAGCCGGACGATGCCGATGGTCGTCGAGTTCACCGGCTTCGATCGGCCGCAGCGTCTGGCCTCGGTGACGCACTCGGCAATGATGGAGACCGAGGGAGCGCTGACGTTTGAGGCTGTGACTGCCGGTACGCGAATGCGCTGGTCGTGGGACGTGCGGCCACGTGGCGCCATGAGGGCATTGACTCCGTTCGTGGCCGCGATCGGCCGACGTCAGGAGCAGCGCATCTGGGGCGCCCTTAAACGGCTGCTGGAGTCACGTTAAGTCGCTTTGTGGAGTAGCTTCGCTCCACAACGCGAGCGAGACAGGGGCAAGCGCATGAGACGCCTGGGAAAGACGCCATCGTTCCATGGGCCAGACGGCGAAGTCGTGCCCGGCAGCATCGCTGAGATCGCTTATCGCCGATTGGGCGGGCTCGATCAATGGGTGATGATTCGTGGTGAGAGCGTCGGCAATCCACCGTTGATCCTGCTGCACGGCGGGCCAGGGCTGAGCGAGACGCCCTTGTTCCGTCACTTCAATGCGCCCCTCGAGAAGCTCTTCACCGTCGTCTACTGGGATCAGCGCGGCGCCGGCAAATCATTCGACCGCAGCATCCCTCGATCTTCCATGACCGTCGAACAGTTCATGTTCGATCTCGACGAGTTGGTCGAGGCCGTGTGCAGGCGCCTCGACAAGACGAAAGTGGCGATCTTCGGACACTCCTGGGGCTCGGCGCTAGGGGTGCTCTACGCGGCACGCTTCCCCGAAAAGGTCGCGGCCTATGTCGGCAGTGGGCAGTACGGCGACGCCGCGGCCGGCGAGGCGGCGTCATATGCATACGCGCTCGCCGAGGCGCAGCGCCGGGGCAAGCACCGGGCGGCGAGGAAGCTGCGCGCGATCGGCCCGCCGCCGCACGATGCCGAGGGCCTGTGGACGGAGCGCAGTCTGGTGACGCGTCTCGAGGGCGGCATGCGCCCGACCGCATT
>JBLMWR010000611.1:0-2795 GCA_050257335.1 Deltaproteobacteria bacterium
GGCGGACATCAATGATCCCTGGTGGCAGGCCGCGCCGAGCGGGATCAGCAGGACCATGTTGAAGGCATTGCTGCCGAACACGTTGCCCGCGGCCAGATCAAACGCCCCCATCCGAACGGCGGCCAGCGATGCAACCAGCTCTGGCAGCGAGGTGCTGAGCGCGACCAGAGTCGTGCCAACGAACGTGCCGCCCAGGCCGGTCAGGTCGGCCAGCTTCCCGGCGGCCTCGGCCATGAAAGGGCCGGCGATCAGAATCGCCCCCGCTGCCGCCGCGAACCCCGCCGAGGCGCGCCCCAGAGTCGCTCGCTTGCCGGCGGGCATCAGGACGTCCTGGTGAGCGCCGGGGAGGCTTTCCGCCGCCACCCGCTGGTCGTAGAACACGAGCCTCACTCCCAGGATATAGACGACGAGAATTGCGATGCTGGTCGGGTCGATTCCCAGCAGCGTCCATGGCTCGCTTCGCCGTCCCAGCAGAATACCCCCTGCGGCCACCGCCGTCAGGGCGATGCTCACGATCGCCGACAGAGCATGAGCGGCCGAGGCGCGCGACAGCAGTCGGCCTCTGGAATGATGCAGCATGTCGATGATCGCCAGAATGAGCAGATTGAAGAGGCTGCTGCCCATCAGATCGCCGACGGCCATGTCGGGCAGTCCCATCCGCACGGCGCTGATGTCGACGGTCAGTTCGGGAAGGGACGTCGTGGCCGCGAGCAGAATGCTGCCTACCAGCAGCCGGCCGAATCCCGTCAGGTCTGCCAGAGCGTCGGCGCAGCGAGTGAGAAACGTGCCGGCGACGATAATGACCGCCGCGCAGGCCACGAATTGAACCAGTGCGGGCAACACGTCGTTCCTCCTTAAGGAACGCGCAGCGCAAACGGACCTCCGGCCCGGCGCAGGCGCGCAAGCAGGGAAAGAAACACCGAAATGCGGCGCGTCACCAGCCGCCGCCGTTGGTGATGAAGAGCTTTAGAAAAAGCTCGTGTTGCGAGGTGGTGTTGACAGTGACGTTACAAGGCATGAGATCCGGTTTTTATCATTATCGGAGCCCGCCGGCAAGTTCACAAAGTGACGGCCCCGCCGGGACGCAGGGAATGAGAGACTCGGCAGGCGGACAGGGCTTCCGCGAAGGCGGCAAGGAATTCGAACAGATCGCCCGGGTCCCTCACACGGACGTTTGCTGCCGCAGGCGCTTCGGCGCCCACGCCGACCGTGATGCCGCCGTCATCCGCGACCGCAACCATTGCTTCGTCGTCGTTGGCGCTGTCCCCGGCGTACAGGACCCTCACGTCGGGCGCACGGACCGAATCAACGAGCATGCGGACGGCCGTCCCTTTGGTCCAGCCCAGGTCGGGAGTGATCTCGAGCGACAGGCTGCTTTCGACGAGGCGGAATCTGCCGGAGAACGACGACACGATCTCCGTGACACGTTCGCGCAAACCGCCGGTCAGACTGGTCCGGACCTTGCGGAAATGGACTGTGAGCCCGAGCGGCTTGTGTTCCAGCCACGCTCCGGGAAACTCGCCCGCAAGACCGCCGAGCCCGTCGCTCAGTTGCCGCAACAACGGCACGATCTCTCCGCTTGACGGGTGCATCACCTGAACCCCGTCAAAGTCAAGCTCCAGGCCGCTGGTGCCGGCGAAATAAATTCCGGGGAGATCGACGATTCGTCTCAGATCGGCGAGCTGCCGGCCGCTGATGATCCCCAGATGGACGCGCGGTACCCGGGCCAGATCCGCGAGGACCCGGCGGTTCTCCGGCGGCAGGACGGCCAGCCGCGGATGTTCGACGATCGGGACGAGGGTCCCGTCATAGTCAAACAACAGGACCACGCGACCGCCGCGGCGATGCGTCGCGAGCAATCGCTGGCACGGCTGGCGGAGCGCAGGGATCATAAGACCTCCTCTGTGAACTGCCCGACGTCTGCCAGTTGGCTCATCTTCGACAGCAACATCCCGGCCCAGCGGTACACGTTATTGTCCGCGACCTGGTGCCGCATGCGGCGCATTCGCCGTTCCTGCTCTTCCGTCGGCATCGTCAGTGCCTGGTGAAGCGCTTCGGCGAATTCGTCGATGGCATAGGGATTGATGAGCACGGCGCCCTGCAATTCGCGGGCGGCGCCGGTAAATCGGGAAAGGACGAGCACGCCGCGATGGTCGCCGCGCGCGGCCACGAACTCTTTGGCCACGAGATTCATGCCGTCATGTAATGAGCTGACGACGCAGCCGGCGGCGATACGGTTCAGCGTAAAGATCTGCTCGGGTCCCTGGTGCTCGTTGAGGAAGACGATTGGCCGCCAGCCGTCACGCCCGTGACGCCAGTTGATGTCGTCGGCCAGCATCTGCAATTGATCGTTCAGGTGGCGGTAAGCCGGGATGTGTACGCGGCTCGGCGCACCCACCTGGATGAGACTGACATTACCGGCCCATTCGGGATGCAGCGTCAGCAGGCGATCGACGGCATGAAACCGCTCGGGAATCCCCTTGGTGTAATCCACCCGGTCGATGCCCACGAGAATCGCCTCGTGGCGAAGATGCAAATGGCGGCGCAGCTTCTGTTCCGCTGCTTCAAGATCGTCGGGGAGATAACTTTGTGCCAGATCCGGATCGATGCTGATCGGTTGCGGACGGACGGTGGTGACGTGGCCGCCCGCGGTCACCGAGAATCGCTCCATATCCACCATCGCTTCGATGGCCCGATCGACGGTATCCAGAAAGTTGTTGCAATGGTACTGGGTGTGGAACGAGAGCAGGTCGTTCCCCAGCAGCCCGTCGAGGATTTCGTTCTGCCAGGGGCAG